>JAWUWM010000105.1:0-14930 GCA_034111845.1 Psychroserpens sp.
AAACCTTAAAAACATGATACTTACTGATAAACATATTGAATTTATAGAAAATAATTTAAAGCTATATGGTGTTAAATCTAAAGACTTAAGAGAAGATTTGTTAGATCATATTTGTACATATATAGAAACAAATGAGTCTCAAGATTTTGATAGCTTATATCAGGAAGCACTTCAAAAATTTGGAAGCTATAGTAGTTTTCAAAATCTTCAGTTAGAGACAAATTTGCAAAAATTTGCACAACATACTATTCGACTAAAACATGCACTTCATTTGGTATCGACAATTGCTGTTCTGTTAATTATGACAGGACTACTTTTTAAAGTGATGCATTGGCCTTACGCTACAATACTTTTGTTTTCAGGATGTGTAGTTTTCATTTTAGTGGTGATTCCAACAGATTTCTATGATCGTTACAAATCATCTATTCACAACTTCTCATAATTCATTTACTATGACAAAATCATTTTATGTTCTTGGCTTTATTACTTTTTTCATCTTAGGTATTGGCGCAATGTTTGAATTTTTAACTTGGCCCTATAGAGGTATTATTGTATTTGTAGGTTTCTTATTTTTGAATTTTGGTTTAATACCAGCTTATTTTTACCAAAAGTATAAGCAATGCTAAAGTGTAAATCGTTATTCTTTATCCTACTCGCATGCTACAGCTTAACTGCTCTTACTCAAACCATATTAACTCAGCAGGTTGATAGTCTTTTGAATAAATATGATACAGACCATCATCCAGGATTAGCTGTTAGTATAATTAAAAATAATGATATTTTATATTCTTAAGGCTTTGGAGTTGCAAATTTAGACTACGCCATAAAGAACACTGATTCTACAGTTTTTAGCTTAGCATCAGTTAGTAAACAATTTACATCTGCTGCGATATGGTCATTGATTAATGAAAAAAAAACAAGCTTAGAGAACAATGTTTATAACTTTTTTCCAGACTTCCCAGAGTATGCGAAAACTATTAAAAACAAACATCTATTAAATCATACAAGTGGATTTTATAATTATCACACATTAATGTAATTATCAGGCTTTAATTATGATAGAGATTATTACGATAATCAAACAATTTTAAACCTAATTAAACGACAAAAAAATCTTGATAACACCCTAGGCGAAAAAGTTGTTTACTCGAATACCAACTATAATATTTTAGCCTTAATTATTGAAAAGTTATCTCATCAGAATTTAGATGACTATTTAAAAGACAAAGTACTATTGCCCTCAGGAATGAAAGGCACTTTTGTAAGAATATCTCATGGAAAAATAATTAAAAATAACGCTGTTGGCTATCAAAAGAAAAACAACCAATTTACATACAACACGACGAGCCAATTAAGTTATGGCGCAGGAAGTATGGGAAGTCATCTCAATGATATGATTATCTGGATGAAAATGCTAAATGGACAAATACATCAATTTAAGTCACTTGAATCGTTCCTAAAAACTCAAGATACTCTTATCACTGGAAAAACTGCTAATTACGTAAGAGAACTAATGACAGATACTTATAAAGGTTATGAAGTAGCTAGTAATAGCGGATTTGGTTATGGAAATCAATCACAGTTAATAACTGTTCCTGAAGAAAAATTGGCGTGATTATAATGACGAATTTATAATCGATAAATCCAGTTCCACTATCCTATCAAATTTTAGATATGTTGCTTATTTCAGAAGAAAAAGAATCAAAAGAAATCAATAATTTTTACGACCCAAAACCTCATACAATTTGTTGGTGATTATAGAGAAATAAATAGCGATATGACCATGTATATTTCGAAAGAAAATGGCACTTTAAAAGCGAAAGAGTCCATGGGTAAAATGCCTATTCCTTTATTACAAAGCGATAAAAATCTATTTGTTAGGCTACATTCACAAAATGTAAAGTATTATTTCACAAAAACAGATAAACGTGATATGATAGTGTCATTAAGCGGGACACCGTTTTTATTTTAAACGTGCCAAAATAATTACAAAATCATCTTCTGATTTAAGTAAATACAAGGGCAGCTATTTCTCCGAAGAATTACAAACCACCTACACTTTCACCTCCGAAGATGCTGTATTAAATTTATCATATCATAACAACAAAGACATAACACTTCATCCTGTTGAACTTAATAAGTTTGGAAATAACGACCGGCCACTATATCATTTTACAACCAACAAGGTTGGCCAAATAATAGAGATGCTATTGTCTTGTGACAGACAAGTAACATAGAATTTATTAAAGATCGAACCCCAAATTAACTCCAAGTTTATTCGCAATAATATTCGTAATATGTTCTTTTACTTCAGCAATCTTTACTGAACTTAAAACATTATTACAAAACGCAAACATTAATAAGGCTTTAGCTTCTTTTTCAGGAATTCCCCGAGAACGCATGTAAAACATAGCACTTTCGTCTAATTGACCAATAGTACAACCGTGAGAACATTTAACATCATCTGCAAAAATCTCTAATTGAGGCTTGCTATTAATTGTTGACTTATCACTTAACAAAATATTGTTATTAGATTGAAACGCATTAGTTTTTTGAGCTTCTTTATTGACGAGCACCTTTCCGTTAAAAACACCTGTAGCGCTATCGGTAAAAATACCTTTGTAATCTTGATGACTTTCACAATTTGGTTCAATATGATGAACCAATGTATTATGATCTACATGTTGCTTATCTCCAATAATAGTGACCCCATTTAAAGTGGAATCCATATACTCACCGTTTTGATAGAAACTAAGATTATTACGTGTTAATTTTCCACCAAAAGTAAAGGTATGCATTGAGACATGACTCTCACGCTTTTGATCGATACATGTACTATCAATCAATGAGGCATTTTCTTTATCGTTTTGAATTTTATAATAGTCAACAATTGCTCTTTTATTCGCAAAAATCTCGGTAACACTATTAGTTAACACCGGATTTTTTGTCAAACTTTGATGACGCTCTATAATTTGAACATGAGAATTTTCATCAACAACAATTAAATTACGCGGTTGCAAAAGTAAAGCCGACTCATTTCCTGTAGAAAAATGTATAATCTGAATTGGTTTTTCTACTAATTTATTCTTCGGAATATGGATATAAGCACCTTCTTTAGAAAAGGCAGTATTTAAAGATGAAATCCCGTCCTTTGAAGCTACCTTATTGAAATAATTTTCAATAATAATTTGATATTTTGGCTTCGTTAAAGCCGACGACATTAGGCAAACATCAATGCCGTCATGAGTCGTTTGAGATAAATGTGACGAATATTTACCATCAATAAAAATAATTTTATAACTATCGATATCATGTATAAAATATTTTTTTACATCGCTATATTCAATAGTGTTCTCTTGCTTAGGAAATACGCTATAATCATGCTTTAAAACACTGTTTAATGACGTATATTTCCAAGCTTCTTCGCGCTTTGAAGGAAACCCTTTATCTTCAAAAATCTTTATGGCTTCATCACGAACATTATGCACAAGAGATTCTACATCTACGGTGTCTTCAAATGCCATGAATGACGATACTAACTTATCTTTTAATTCCATTTTTTTCTAGTTTTCAGTCTCAGTCCCAGTTTTCAGTAAAAAACTTCAACTAAGTAGGCTGTACTATCTTTATAAGTATTCATAAGCATGACCAATTGCACACTACTAAGGAATACTGTTTACTCCTTTTTACGCTCCAACTTCTTCTTTAATCCAATCGTAACCTTTTTCTTCTAACTCGTGAGCTAGTTCTTTAGTTCCCGACTTTACAATACGCCCATTATATAGAACATGTACAAAATCTGGAATGATATGATCTAATAATCTTTGGTAATGCGTGATCACAATAACAGCGTTATCTTTACTCTTTAATTTATTAACACCATTGGCAACAATACGCAAAGCATCGATATCTAAACCAGAATCTGTTTCATCCAATATTGCTAATTTAGGCTCCAACATTGCCATTTGAAAAATCTCATTACGCTTTTTCTCTCCTCCTGAAAACCCTTCATTTAAAGAGCGTGATAAAAACTTTCTATCGATTTCTAGAAGCTCAGCTTTATCGCGAATCATTTTCAACATGTCTTTTGCAGGCATATCGTCTAGACCTTTGGCCTTTCTATTGGAGTTAATTGCCGTTTTTATAAAATTAGTTACACTAACTCCTGGAATCTCAATTGGATACTGAAATGATAAAAACACTCCTTTATGGGCGCGCTCTTCTGCTGCTAATTCCTCAATATCTTGGCCATCTAAAAGAATTTGTCCTTTGTCAACCTCATACTCGTCTTTACCAGCAATAACAGATGCTAATGTGCTTTTACCAGAACCATTTGGCCCCATAATAGCATGAACTTCTCCCGCTTTTACTTCTAAATTAATTCCTCTTAATATTTCTTTACCTTCTACACTTGCGTGTAAATCTTTTATTTCTAACATACTATTTGTTTCCAATTTTTATAACATCGTTTGCATCTGGACTAGGTGCAGAAACTTTCAAAATTTCTTTAATCTCAATTTTATCTTCCCAACCTTCTTCACTTGGGCTTTTCTTAAAAAGTCGTCCTCTCACTGTGACAGGAATCATATCTGTATCTTCTTTTTTAAACGCTTTTACTTGACTTTGTAGCTCTTGCATTTTCTCATCAATAACGACACCATACATCTTAGTAGTTGTTTTTAAAACTGCTGCGTCTGCATAATATATAAACTCGCCTTTAATTGCAATTAACCCGTCACTCTGTTTTAATGTTTTTCCCTCCTGAGCGGTGATTGTTTGATCATCTTGAATCGCATCAATTCCAGATCCCTTATCGTCTTTACAGCTTAACATTACTGCAACAATCGCAAATAATAAAAACACTTTTTTCATAGTCATCTTTCCTAAATGGAAATCATTATAATTACTCTTCTATATAGAATAATACCTACAAGGTTAAATCTGAAATAAACTCAGCTCGATACCCTTACAAGTGAATTATTAACCTACAGATCCTTCTAAACTTATTTCCAACAATTTTTGTGCTTCTACAGCAAATTCCATTGGTAATTTATTAAGCACGTCTTTACTAAATCCATTTACAATTAAAGCAATTGCTTTTTCAGTATCTATACCTCTTTGATTACAATAGAAAATTTGATCTTCACCAATTTTACTCGTTGTTGCTTCATGCTCTATTTGAGCAGATTTATTTTTTACTTCTATATAAGGAAACGTATGAGCACCGCACTCATTACCCATTAATAAACTATCACATTGTGAAAAGTTACGAGCATTATCTGCTCTTGAGCTTATTTGGACTAAACCTCTATATGAGTTTTGTGATTTTCCTGCAGAGATTCCTTTAGATATAATCGTAGATTTTGTGTTTTTACCTAAATGAATCATCTTCGTTCCCGTGTCGGCCTGCTGATAATTATTAGTTACTGCAATCGAATAAAACTCTCCTACAGAATTATCACCTTTTAGTATACATGACGGATATTTCCACGTTACAGCACTTCCTGTTTCAACTTGCGTCCATGAAATTTTTGCGTTTTTCTCACACAAGCCTCTTTTAGTTACAAAATTATAAACACCACCTTTTCCTTCAGTATTTCCTGGATACCAGTTTTGCACTGTAGAGTATTTGATTTCTGCATCATCTAAAGCAATCAATTCTACAACTGCTGCGTGTAATTGATTTTCATCTCGACTAGGCGCTGTACAACCTTCTAGGTAAGACACATAACTACCTTCATCTGCAATTAATAATGTTCTTTCAAACTGTCCTGTTCCTGCTTGGTTGATTCTAAAATAAGTAGAGAGTTCCATAGGGCAACGAACGCCTTTTGGAATGTAACAAAAACTACCATCACTAAAAACAGCACTGTTTAAGGCAGCATAGAAATTATCTTTTTGTGGTACTACAGTTCCTAAATATTTTTTAACGAGTTCTGGATGTTCTTTAATCGCTTCAGAAATACTCATGAAAATGATTCCCTTTTCTCCTAAAGTCTTTTTGAATGTTGTTGCTACAGAAACAGAATCTACAACAATATCCATTGCTATATTATTCATCTTCTTTTGCTCATCTACAGAAATACCCAATTTTTTGTACATCGTCAATAGATCTGGATCTACATCATCTAATGTTTTGTTTGGATCTATTGCTACTGGAGCAGAGTAATAAGCAATAGCTTGAAAATCTGGTTTTTTATAACGAACATTTGCCCACTCAGGCTCAGCCATTTCTTTCCAGGATTTAAAAGCTTCTAATCGCCAATCTGTCATCCATTGTGGCTCTTCCTTCTTTTTAGAAATAGCACGAACGATATCTTCGTTTAATCCAATTGGAAATGTGTCAGACTTAATATCCGTATAAAAACCATATTCGTATTCTTTGGTTTTTAATTCTTCTCTTAAATCATCTTCTGTATATTTACTCATATTCCGATTTTAAAATTTAAGATTCAAAGTTAGACTTCCCTTTTTATTACTAAGCCTAGCCCTCTTTAAATCATTTAGTATCTTAAACAATACTCAAATCCATTTGCTGAACTCTATAATGAAAATGACTCTCCACAGCCACAGGTTCTATTGGCGTTTGGGTTATTAAACACAAACCCAGCACCATTTAAACCTCCAGAATACTCCAAAGTAGTTCCTATTAAATAAAGAAAACTCTTCTTGTCAACAATTATTTTTACATCATTATCTTCAAAAACTTTGTCGCCTTCCTTTTGTTCATTATCAAACTTTAAGTCGTAGGATAACCCAGAACATCCACCACTTTTCACACCAACGCGTACAAAGTCTGTGATGGCGTTAAAGCCTTCGTCTGTCATTAGTTCAACGACTTTCTTTTTAGCTATTTCTGATACTTTAATCATTTGTTATATAGATATTGTCTAAATAGATTGCAAACATACGACATAAGTCGATTTTTACCATGCATCCTAACATAATATTAGCAAATGAATGCATAAGAAAATCTTATGCAAAGAAGTTAATCTGGCATCGAATAAAAAGGCCAGAAAAATTATAATTTTTCACACGGAAATGTGCTTGCGTAAATACTGACTCTGCAAAATAAAAAGCTCTTGCAAAGCGGTTCTTATTTCTTTATTTTTAAAAGGATACATATCTAGATCTTCAAGATCGCTATCCACTTGTTGGGATTGACAAGTAGCGCAAGATAGAATATGAACTTTTTTAGCTCTTCTAGAAGAATATTTCAAATTGTGTCCAAAAACTGAACACAACAAACTGTTGGTTGTAGTAGTTGTTTTCATAGTAGGCTAATTAATTTGGGAATACGAAGTTAGCTGTTTTTTTTGAAATACCGATTAAATACTCATTTTTTCGTTGAAATACACGTTTCAAAATTTACGAAGCATTTAAAAATACCTTAAATCCATACTTTGCTTAAAAAAAGGGAGTTATTTTTGCACCATGATAGAAGATAAAAATCAGCAACGTACCGCATTAGAAAAACTTGGAGAATTTGGTCTAATAGATCACCTCACTAAAAATTTTGAAATCAACCAACCATCTACCATAAAAAGTATTGGAGATGATGCTGCAGTTTTAGATTTTAAATCTAAACAAATTGTGGTCACAACAGATTTGTTAGTAGAGCATGTCCACTTTGATTTAAGCTACGTACCACTAAAACATTTAGGCTATAAGGCTGTTATGGTCAATTTAAGTGATGTGTATGCCATGAATGCTAACGCTACTCAAATCACAGTTTCTATTGCTGTCTCCAACAGATTCCCGCTAGAAGCTTTAGAAGAATTATACGCTGGAATTGAAACCGCAGCAAAAATCTATGATGTAGATGTTGTTGGTGGTGACACTACCTCATCAACTACCGGTCTCATAATATCTATTACAGCTATTGGCGAATTAGACGCTAACGATGTGGTATATCGCAGTGGTGCCAAACCTAACGATTTATTGGTTGTTACCGGAGATATTGGTGCTGCCTATATGGGCTTACAAATTTTAGAGCGCGAAAAAGAAGTATTTAAAGTCAATCCAAAAAATCAACCAGACTTAGATCACTACACTTATATTATTGAGCGTCAGTTAAAACCAGAAGCACGGCGTGACGTTATTGATCTTCTCAAAAAGTTAGAGGTTAAACCTACATCCATGATTGATATTAGTGACGGACTGTCATCTGAAATCATGCACATCTGCAAACAAAGTGAAGTTGGTGCAGAAATTTATGAAAATAAGATTCCTTTGGACCCACAAGTTATTTCGGCATGTGAAGAATTTAATATCGATAGTACTACAATCGCCTTAAATGGTGGTGAGGATTATGAATTACTCATGACGATTTCTCAGGAGGACTTCCCTAAAATTAAGGGCAACCCAAATTTAACCGTAATAGGTTATATAACTGAAAAAGCAAGAGGCATGAACTTAATCACGAGAGGTGAACAGGCAGTACCAATTATTGCGAAAGGATGGAATGCTATGAAAAATGAGGGGTAAAATCTAAAAGCAGGTCTTGTTCTAGCTCTAAATGCCCTTTTTGTTTCATTCTAGTAACTCGCTTATCATGTATTCGTGATAAAACAGAATTAATTTCTTGGTATTTTGGGGTTAGTGGTATTAAATCACCTGTACCGCTTGTTGTAACCTGAGAGTTACAGTGTGAGCATTTATATTCTTTTACGTGATACGTAACATTTTTTGAGACTTCATATTGATGACCAAAAAATGAGCAGTAGATACTTTTCATCTTAAGCTGATATTAGTTATTAATTTTAGAGGATTTCTAAATATAGGAAAACTAAATAATAACCTAAGGCTTTTACATTAATATATCGATGAACTGAGCGATTTTTGCTTTAAGCGAGACATCCTTCTTGAATATATATCTGCTAAAATGGTATTAATCTCTTCATATTTTGGAGTAAGCTCTGTAAGTTCTCCATTTCCGTTTGTAGTGAGCTGGCGCTTACAACATCTGCAGGTAAACTCTTTTACATGAGAAGTTACTTTTTTAGTCATTTCATACTTGTGACCAAAAATGTCGCAGTATATTCTTAATGGGCTCGCAGTCTTTGTACTAGCATTTTTCATAGTTCTGAGGTTTGGTGCCTTCAAAAATATAAAAATAAGTGACTAATAACGTTTATGAGTGTATAAATTCGACAAAGCGAATTAAAATGTAAGATAATTCTGTTTTATTCTCAATATGACTCATATGTCCATCAGATAATTCTTGATATTGAATAGTTGTACCCTTAACATCACTAATTAAAAGGTCTACTTTAACCACAGGATCTTTTCGTCCGATAACAATTAATTTCTCTGCATCAAGATTTTTAAAGAATTCAAACTTATCTTCTCTTAACAGCATACCCTCTTGACCTGCTATATAACCTTGAGGTGATGTTTCTAAAGCTTGTTCTATAACCTTGTCTATCTCTTTTTTGTGAGTTACACTACTTTCCGAAGAAAACAAATTTGCCACAGACATCCTTACCATACTTTCATAATGCGTTTGAACCATTCTATTTGCTTTTTTACGAAGTGCTTTGAGGTCATCGTCGTCTGCATAAAACGTAGAATTCATGAGACACAAACCTTTAATTTTAATTGGGTTTTTGTCAGCCAAAGCTAATGCCACATATCCGCCCATTGAATGACCAATTAACGTATAAGTTTCGAGTTCTAAATAATTTAGAACCGCTAAAACCGCTTCTGCCATATCACTCATGGTATGCACATAACCCAAACACTGAGTTTGACCATGACCTAATAAATCGATACAAATCACTCTATTATCTTTCAATAATACTGGTTTAATCTCCTTCCACATTGTAGAATTCTCTAAAAAACCATGTAATAAAATAATAGGAGAACCTCTACCCTCATCTTCGTAAAAAACTGGAATACCTTTGTATTGTAATTTCATAGTTACAAAGATAGAATTAGTATCATGCTTGCAAATAAGTATTTGTTATATTTGACTACTATTGGTAAGCTCAAAAAAACAAACAACATGCATATTAAAAAGCATCTCTTAACATTTCTCTTTCTTTCATTTACAATTTCTCAAGCTCAAATTGAAGAACAACAATTAAATAAACTTATAACTGAAACATTGACCACATTCGATGTGCCAGGAATTTCGGTTGGCATATTAAAAGATGGCAAAATAGTATATGCCACAGGACATGGCATTAGGTCTTTGACCAATAAAAAAGACATGAATAAAAACACCTTAGTTGGTGTCGCTTCAAATAGTAAAGGGTTTACTTGCTTTGCTTTAGCGATGATGATTGACGACGGTAAACTTAATTGGGACGATAAAGTACGTCAACATATCCCAGAATTCCAATTACACGATGCGTGGGTAACTGAAGAATTTACAGTGAGAGATTTGGTGACACATCGCAGCGGAATGTCACTAGGCGCAGGAGATCTCATGTTTTTCCCTGAAGGCAATGACTTTGATGTTAACGATGTGATTTCTAATGTGAAGTATTTAGAACCTCAAAGTTCTTTTCGCAGTGAGTTTGCATATAACAACAATATGTTTATTATCGCTGGTGAAGTTTTAAAACGTGTAAGCGGTTTGTCCTGGGAGGACTTCATTGAAACCAAAATAATGAAACCCGTTGGGATGACCAATAGTAAAGCGTCTTATAATCGTGTAACCGATAGGTCAAATATTATAGACGCACATACGAGAGCAGATGGTGAGGTGATTCAAATTCCGCATGATTGGAGCGAAACTGCAAATCCAGCTGGTGGTATTATTAGTAATGTACCAGACATGTTGAGTTGGGCAGAATTTTTAATGAATGATGCTGTTACCAAAAATGGCGATCGCCTATTAAGCGAAGACCAATTTCATCAACTTTGGCAATTACAAACACCTCTAAATGTTCGAAAAAATGATAGTTACGATTCTAATTTTAAGGGATACGGTTTAGGTTGGTTTTTAACAGATGTTAAAGGTGGCCATAAGCAAGTCTATCATACTGGTGGTCTACTAGGTACTGTGACACAATTCACAATGATTCCAGATTTAGATTTAGCAATTGTAGTACTCACTAATCAAATGGTTGGATCTGCTTTTAACACGATTACAAATACTATAAAAGACAGCTATTTAGGTTATGAAGACAGAAATTGGATTAAGAATTATGGTGATAAACATACAAAATATATCACCTATAACGACAGTATAAAAAACGAGGTATATTCTAAAGTTAATCTCGCAATAAAAGACCCAAGTTTACCAAAACCATCTCAAATTACAGGAACCTATTCAGATGATTGGTTTGGTGATATCACCATCTCACACAACGAAAAAAATTACAGTATAAAATGTGAACGCTCTCCAAATTTACAAGGCGAACTTTTACCTTACAATGCAACCACATTTGTAGCCAAATGGAATAATAGAAGTTACGACGCCGATGTTTACATGCATTTTACATTTGACGAAACCGGAAACGCAACTGGAGCAACAATGAGTTATATTGCACCAATCACAGATTTTAGTTTTGATTTTCAAGACCTTAACCTCAAAAAGACCAACTAATTGAATTCTAGAAAAGAACTTTTCATCACCAGTTTTGGATTATTCTCTCTTTTTTTTGGAGCAGGAAATTTATTATTACCACCGCTTTTAGGCTATAATGCTGGAGAAAATTGGTTTTGGGTTGCCATAGGTTTTATGATTACTGCTGTAGTAATACCTATCATTGGAATTTTAGTGCATGCGCGATTGCAAGGCACATTATATGACTTTGGTAAAAAAGTCTCTCCACAATTTAGTCTCATTTACTGTATTCTTATTTATGTGATAGCGGTTGCAATTCCGTCACCTAGAACTGCTGCAGCGACTCATGAAATTGCAATATTTCCCATATTTGGCTCAGATCCTTTATGGACCAGTGCCATTTATTTTGCTTTGGTATTAGTATTTGTACTTAATCGCTCAAAATTATTAGGATTCATTGGTAAATTCCTAACCCCCCTAATTGTAATCATGCTGCTTTTAGTTATTGGTATTGGCTTATTTTCTTCAGAAATGCTCACCACCGCATCACAAATAGAAACACCTTTAGTTACGGGAATTCTAGAAGGCTACCAAACCTTTGATGCTATTGGCGCTGTTGTCGTTGGAGCAGTCATCATAATATCAATAAACTTTAGAAATAAAGGCAATTTTCAAGAGAAAAGAACCCTTATCGCAAAATCAGGATGGTTTGCGGGTCTCGGACTCTTTATAATTTATGCGGGTCTCATCTCGGTTGGTGCTTATTATGGATCTGAAATTAATATCAATGACGACTTATCTAGCGATATGCAACGCGCCAATCTCCTTAGAAAAATTAGTATTGCATCACTAGGTGGCTTTGGAAATACCGTATTAAGTATTTTAATTTCTCTAGCATGCTTTACCACTGCAGTAGGAATCATTGCCGGAACAGCAGATTATTTTAAAGGCCTCCTCGGTAATTCACAATTGGTGTATATCGTTACAGCAATTATTGCAAGTGTATTTGGTGTTATTGTTGGTCAGTTAGATTTTAATTCAATAATTATTGTAGCAGTGCCAGTGCTTCTATTTATCTATCCGATAACTATAGTGCTTATTGTGCTCAACGTATTATCAAAACGATTTTCAACACCTTTGGTATTTAGAGCGGTTGTGATTGTGACCTTTATATTCAGTATTCCAGATGTGGTTGGTTTTGTTTCTCCTTCTGAAGGATTGAAAAGCATTACAGCGTTTATTCCTTTAGCTCAGTTTAGTTTGGGATGGGTGATACCTGCTTTTGTGGTTTGTTTGGTGGTTGGTATCTTCGGAAAACCGAATGCTTAACTTCAATTGGTCCTTAATTAAGAGATCGGTTGCCTTTTAATTTTGTAGCGTACCTAACGCTAATGTTGATTATGAATTGTTTTCTATCGCGATTTTATCCCTCTGAAACTTGCTTTTAAAAACAAATGAGAAACTAAATTATTAGTCTTAATGACAACAAATCTAGTTTCTCACTGCTCCTTTTTTTTAAACTAAAACTCGAATAAACACTTTTAGAACTTTAATACTATTCACTTTTTATTAAACTTTTAAATACAACAGTGGTTTCGACTTCAATTTCAATGTCCTAAGCATTCATAATCTCCTCAATCTCCTCAACTTCAATTGGAATGTTTCGCATCAAATTAAAAGGCTCCCCCTTGTCTTGTATAACAACATCATCTTCTAAACGAATCCCAAAACCTTCCTCAGGAATATAAATCCCAGGTTCTACTGTGAATACATTATTAGCTTGCATTGGTTCAGTTAGAATTCCGTAGTCATGCGTATCTAATCCAATATGATGAGATGTTCCATGCATGAAGTATTTTTTATAAGCTGGCCAATCTTTATCTTCATTTTTTACATCTGCTTTATCTAGCAAACCAAGACCTAATAATTCCGAAGTCATTAAATGCCCAACCTCAACGTGATACTCAGCCCAAAGTGCTCCTGGAACTAATAATTTTGTAGCATCATTTTTTACACGATTTACAGCATCATAGACATCTCGTTGACGTTTAGAAAAGCGACCAGAAACCGGTATTGTACGTGTCATATCACTAGCATAATTTGCATACTCTGCACCTGCATCAATTAATATAAGCTCACCCGCTTTACATTGTTGATTGTTTTCTATATAATGAAGAACATTCGCATTTGTACCTGACCCTATAATTGGTGTATAGGCAAAACCTTTTGAGCGATTGTTTAAGAATTCGTGCATAAACTCTGCTTCTATATTATACTCCCAAACGTCTGGTTTCACGAAATTCAACACACGACGAAACCCTTTCTCTGTAATATCACAGGCTTGTTGCATCAAATCGATTTCAGATTGCGTTTTTAAAGAACGTAAACGTTGTAAAATAGGATTGCTCTTTGCCACGCTGTGCGCAGGATATTTATCTTTTAGCCATTTAGTGAAACGGTCTTCGCGAGTTTCGGTTTCTACTGAAGCTCTATAATGCTCATTAGTATTTATATAAACGGTATCACATTGAGTCATGAGCTCAAACATGATTTTATCCATGTCTTTAAGCCAGTACACGGTTTTAATCCCGCTAGTTACTAACGCAGCTTCTTTTGTTAATTTCTCGCCTTCCCATACTGCAATTTGAGCATTGGTTTCTTTTAAAAATAGAATCTCTCTATGGTTCTCTTTTGGGCAATCTGGAAACATAACCAAGATACTTTCTTCTTGATCTACTCCAGATAAATAGAAAATATCACGGTGTTGCGCAAAAGGCATTGTGCTATCTGCACCTATAGGATAAATGTCATTAGAATTAAAAACCGCTAAACTACTCGGTTTCATTTTAGACATAAAATTTTTGCGGTTGTTGATAAAGAGACTACTATCTATTTTGTGATATTTCATAGAAAAATTTATTTTTAGGACTCATTAAAAATGAGAATCTTATTATTACTTCGGTTTCCACTTCAAAAATAATTAAAGAAAAACGTATTCAACTAGCCAAATGGCGTTAATTTATATTTTTACGTATGCGACTCATATGTCTGGATGAAATTCCTAAAAATGAATCTAAATAATGCAATGGTACTTGTTGCAATAATTCTGGATCATTACTCAATAACTTTAGGTATCGCTTTTCTGGAGTAAGCGTCAATAAGTCTATGCGATAGTCGTCTATTAGATAGATTTGATTTTCAATTAAATTATAATAAAATTTATTAAAGCCTTCGTTGTTTTCGAGTAAGTATTTAAACGCATCTAACTTAATCACCCAAAGGTTACAATTACTTATAGCCTTAATATTTTTTCTAGATGGTACGCTATTCATAAAACTTCTTAACGCAGAAGTACAGGTGTTTTTTAAAGCTAAGTAAGTTGTTTTATTATCACCTAAGACATCGATAGAGT
>JAWUWM010000106.1:0-15335 GCA_034111845.1 Psychroserpens sp.
TCCAAGTACATAATCTACTTGTCTTCCTGAACTAAATTCATCACTGATCCCAAATCTAAATCTGTTATACTTCGTCGTCTGCAAAGTATTCTGTATGTCTTTTAGGCCATTGTGTCCACCATCGCTGCCTTTAGTCTTAACTCTAATATTTCCGAAGGGAAGATTTAAATCATCTGTAATCACTAGTAAGTTTTCTAATGGGACCTTTTCCTTTGTTAACCAATACTGTACGGCTTTACCACTTAAATTCATATAAGTACTAGGCTTTAGAAGAATAAACGTTCGTCCTTTAAATCTATAACTTGAAAGATCACCCAATTTTTGAGTTTCAAAAGTGAGATCTTCTTTTTGCACTAAAGCATCTAAGACCTTAAAGCCTATGTTATGCCTTGTATTTGCATATTTCTCGCCAATATTACCGAGTCCAACAATAAGAAATTTTTTCATAGATCTGTGTCTTGCGCATTCAAAGCTGCAGAATTCCAATTAAATATGTTAGGGATAAATTTCCAGATATTATTTGTATTTAGATAAGTTCAAAAATAAAAAAGCATTCTATATAAATAGAATGCTTTTTAATATAATGAATAAAATAAGTTCTATTCTTGAGTTTCTGCTGCTGCATCATCTCCTCCTTCAACTTCTTCTTCTTCATCCTCATCATCAACCACTGCAGTTCTAGCAGTTTTAATCTGAACAACAACTGTGTTATCAGAATGAAGTAACGTATAATCTTCACCTTCTAAAGCTGTAACATATAATTTACCACCAATTTTAAGTGCTGTAATATCTGCTTCTAAGAAATCTGGCAAATTAGACGGTAACGCTTTTACCCTTAATTTACGTCTATTTCTACGAAGAATACCACCATTTAAAACACCTTTAGATGTTCCGATAATATGCACAGGAATATCCATAGCAACCTCTTTATCTTGGAATAAACGATAGAAATCTACGTGTAGAATTCTATCTGTTACTGGGTGAAATTGGATGTCCTGTAAAACAGCATCGTAAGTTTCACCATTTTCTATGGCAATCACAACTGTATGCGCATTTGGCGTGTATACAAGTTTAGAGAAAGCCAATTCTGGTGCAGAGAAATGCACGTTTTGGTCTCCTCCGTATAATACGCAAGGAACCTGACCAGCATTACGTAAAGCTTTCGTTGCCTTCTTGCCTACGCCTTCTCTTTGAGATCCATTGATTGTAATTGATTTCATTTTTAAAATTTATAATTATTATTAATATTCTAATTTATTACCAAGGCTGACAATTCACTCTGGGTTTTGGGTATTTCATCTCTACTGCAGAGACACTAACATCCAGACTACATTAAAAACTTAGAGCTTATAGATCTATTATAGTGCACATTATGCATTACCTCAGCAAATAAATCTGCACAACTTAATACTCTAATTTTTTCACTTTTTTGTTTTAAAGGAATTGTATCTGTTACAATTAACTCTTCTAACTTGGAGTTTTCAAGCCTTTTATAAGCATCTCCAGATAAGATAGGGTGTGTACAAATAGCTCTTACGCTAAGTGCTCCTTTTTCCATCATTAAATCTGCTGCTTTCGTTAAAGTTCCAGCGGTATCTACCATGTCATCAACCAAAACAACATTTTTTCCAGTAACATCACCAATCAATTCCATATGAGAAATTACATTAGCTTTTGCACGTTGCTTATAACAAATAACCACATCACTTTTTAAAGCCTTAGAATACGCATACGCACGCTTTGATCCACCCATATCTGGTGAAGCAATAGTAAGATTATCTAAATTAAGTGATTTTAAATATGGTAAAAATATGGTTGATGCAAACAGATGATCTACAGGTTTCTCAAAGAACCCTTGTATTTGGTCTGCATGCAAATCCATTGTAATAATACGAGTAGCTCCAGCAACTTCTAGCATTTTTGCTACTAGTTTCGCTGCAATAGGAACTCTAGGTTTGTCTTTACGATCTTGTCTAGCCCATCCAAAATATGGTAAAACTGCTGTGATGTGTCTTGCTGATGCGCGTTTTGCAGCATCAATCATTAACAACATTTCCATTAAATTTTCTGGTCCAGGATGTGTTGAACCAATAATAAAGATTCTTGTCCCTCTTATAGATTCTTCATAAGACGGTTGAAATTCTCCATCACTATATGTTGATGTAATAACATTACCTAAAGACGTACCATAGGTTACCGCTATTTTCTCAGCTAGTTCTCTACTTTGTCCGCATGCAAAAATTTTTGCTTCTGTAACTCCTTTTGGCATTGGTAATGAATTATTTGTGTTAAACAACACGCTTTAATTTAACGAGATGCAAATTTAAGAATTTATTTGAACTGAAAAAGCATAAAACCTAGTATTTTTGATTGATTGTAATAAATAATTGTATAATTTTGCGGTCTGAAATCGCTCAAGTGGTGGAATTGGTAGACACGTTGGATTCAAAATCCAATGTCGCAAGACGTGCGGGTTCGATTCCCGCCTTGAGTACTTTAAGGAACAAATCATAAAATTTTGATTTGTTCCTTTTTTTTATTCTTATTGAAACCCCTATTGATACTGGAAATTTCACATATACTTTTTGTATCAATTAAAAGACCAACCAAACCCACTTGTGAAAATATAATCCACATCGTTTCCAACTATTGCCGGTTTATTATCATAATTTAATGTGAATCCTAGTTTTATATAAAAATCCAAAGGAAGATCATATTTTAAGGACAGGTTATAATCTGTTCTAAAACGACCACTTTCAGAAATACTTGGATACAGTTTCAAATCAGTTACAAAATCAAAATCTTTTACATCATAGATTTTAAATGAGGCAGAAATAAAGACTTCTGTTGATTTTTTGTTCAAGGTTGTATCTGAGTAATTTTCGATATTTAGTGTAAGTCCAGTTGCGATACCTAGATAAAGTTTATTGGTACTAACCACAAATTTCCCAACTCCAAGACTCGGACTTATACGTGAATCTAATGCTTGCTCTGTGTTTGAAAGGAACGGTATTTCTCCAGTTAGATACAATTTTTTTTTAAAAAGTCTCACAAACTCTAAACTGGCATCCGTTCTTCTCGTTTGATCTACATCGTCTTGATTAGTATTAAGGCTATTAATATCTGCTTCAAATCGCCATAACTCACTATTATAATTTAAATTCCCAGAAACAGAAAATTGCTGGGTTCTATTAGCTCTCGTGAAATTATAACTCAAATCAACGGAGGCTTTAAAACGCTTAAAGAAATTTTCTCTTACTTCTTTAAGCATTATAATCTCTATAATGGCATATTCCTCTTGCACATTATTATCTAAAGTAATCGTTATTCTCCCTATATCGTTAGATTTAATATAACCAAACCGACGACGATTATCAGTCAAAACAACTAAGCATTTACGTTGTATTACTAATTTCGTGACTTTCTTGAATTCTATATTAAAATCTTTATCACTGTATGCAGTCTCTATCTTTAGGACACCTTCTGAAATCATCTTGATTTCACCTACTAATTGATCACCACTTATGAGTCGTATGGTATCGTTTTGGGCACTTATACCCAAACAAAAAAACAAGCTACACATCAAAACAAAACCAAATGGTTTATAAATCATTTGGTTTTGTTTTAAATGGCTATTTAAAAATAGCATGTCCGAGAGAGAGAGATGTTTAAAATACTTTTTTTGACTCTCATTTCTAATTTTTTGCATTATGCGACGTCATAAAACTTATTTTATTGGCATTTCTAAATTCTCAATCATGAGATCAACATATTTTCCTGCGGTTTTATAAGCTTCTTTTGGGTTATCTATACTCATGGTAACAACAGCTACTAATTGATTTTCTTCTCCTTCGTCTAAATTATAAGCCACAGTCTCTAAAACATACTTTGTGTCATAACTTGTTGATGTTGATGTTGGGATATAACCTCCAAATGAATCATAATAAGACCCATAAGCATAAGGATACGAGTAATAATTATAGAATCCACCGTAATAACCAGGATAGTAGTTACCGTATGATGCACCAAAATAAATTCCGTTTGAGGTCACCCTTTCAGTCACTTTCTTGTCTTTAATTACTGTTAAAACAACAGCATCAAATCCTTCACTTTTCATTAAGCCCTTTATGAAATTCAGACGCTCTTCAGACATTTCTCTATTTGGATGTATTTTCGGTGCCTTACTATAACTTTCAGTCGCTTTAATTCCTCGTTCACCCAATGCTTTAACAATCTCTTGTTCAAAAGCCAAACGTGCTCGGTCATTAGAAGTTCGTGCGATAACCAGAACCTTTTTTTCTTTAAAAAGCTCAACTACTGATGGTTCTGCTTTCCAAGCATCCAGTACTTTAGTACTCGCACAATTTTGAAAGAATAGAGTAATGATTACTAGTACTGCAATTTGTTTAATACTTTTCATTTTAATTATTTTATTACTAATGTAAATATTTTTGTCGGTTGTACAACCTTATTTCAATCAATACTTACTCTTACGCAACGAAATCCTACATGTTCCATTGAGGTATCTGGAGTATTTCTCATTCGTCTCGCATTACGATAGCCGGAACACCAATCGTCATGACAAAGAAAAGAACCTCCACGTATTGCTTTACGTTTTTCAAAAGTACCATATATTTCATGCGATGCTGAAGGTCCAAGTGGGTCTATAGCAATTTCATTTTGTTCTTTCAGCTTTAAATAATAAATAGCGCTATACCAATCATTAGTCCATTCCCAAACATTACCTGCCATATCATATAAGCCATAACCATTAGGCGGAAATGATTTAACTGGAGCTGTTCGTTCAAAGCCATCTTCTATTGTATTCGAAAACGGAAACTCTCCTTGCAAATGATTTGCATTGTGCTGGCCTTGGCTGGTTTTATCATTTCCCCAAGGATACATAGTATTTTTTAAGCCACCGCGCATGGCATACTCCCATTCTGCTTCTGTTGGCAAACGCTTTCCTGCCCACTTCGCATAAGCTTGGGCATCATACCAACTGACGTGTATTACTGGGTGATCTTCCTTTCCCTTTATTGAACTACCTGAGCCTAGAGGATGTTTCCAACTGACTTCTGGTTGCATGGACCACCAATTGCCAAAGTTGTCTTTAGAAGCCCCTTTAGGCGCATAAGAAAACACGAGGGATGCAGGCAATAAGTTTTCAGCAGGAGGTTTAGGTGTCCCTGGAGGTAATTGCTTTTTGAATTCCTCCCAATCTATTGGTCGCTCCGCTACTGTAACATAATTCGTTGCGTTTACAAATATCCCAAATTGAGCATTAGTAACTTCGTGTGTATCCATCCAAAAATCACCGACTTGTACATAGTGCTTCGGAAGTTCGTCACCTTGAGCCAATGCAGACTTAGGCATGTTTTCAAAACCATCAGGTGTATCACCACCCATTTCAAATATACCACCTGGGATTTTCATCATTCCGGAAGTATCCTTTGCTACCTTTGGATCTTCTTTAATTTCAGAAACCGCCAATAATAGTTCGAGATCCAAATCTTGAGAATCCATTTCAGGTGCTTTTGGTACCGCGCATCCCAAAGGTGTTTTATCTTCAACTTGAACCTCTGATTTTTTATTTTTTACATTGTCATTGCATGCCATTACACCGATGGCTGTACAAATCACAAATGCTTTAATATGTGAATTTTTACTGTTTAACTTTATTAAGATTCTATTTCTTGTTTTCATTTTTAATTCAATTCTATAACCTATTAAAACGCTTCTTCGATTTCAAAACACTTATTAGTGTTTACATCTCTACCAGTGGTAATATCCATTCCTAGATTGAGCACTATCATGGATTCTAAGCAGAATAGGGTCAACAGTGGCCTTGACATCATTCGATTGTTCGCAAATGGGAAGGTCAGTTAATACTTAGAAAGGAGTTTATGTGAAATTGTTAATTTTTAGCAGTTATCCATTTGCAAAATAATCAATCCATAAACAGCACTAAGTATAGAATTAGAACTTTTTTGCAATTCCAATTCCGAGATTAAAACTATCATATGCAACAAAGATGACATCATAGTTAAATGCAAAAATCACTTCCATTTCTTTAATTGGAATTTCTATACCATATTCTGCTCCAATTCTAACGACTGTAAAACTTTCATTTGTTTCCCATTCTACTCCAAAACCTAGAGCAATTCCGAAGCTTTCTGATAATTTATGAGACCCTACCACGAGTGCCGAAAAGGGGAATTCGCGTTCTAAAACCTCCTCATTAGACCCTTCTCGTTCTACTATAAAATCTTCAATAATTAAATCGGTATGCAAACCGAGTGACCATTTGTGATTAAAACTGTAATTATAATTTACCGCAAATGAAGGCACTATTAACCAATCTTTCTCATCACTAGATACACCTTGATTAATATAACTATGTGTTAAGAATAACCCTAATGAATGTCTTTTAATCGCTTCAGTCGACTCTCCCTCTACTCCCTCCATATCTTCTTGACCATGCATCATAAAGCCACTTAACAGCAGCAGGATTAAGATTAGGCCTTTTTGTAAATTCATCATCTTATATTTATTTTAATTTCTTGTTAAACGCTATGAATTTAAAATCCATCTTCTTCATTAATATTTAATTCTTGTTTTTTAGGATTTCCTTTAAACACTCTTAACCTCAAAATAAAATCACTTGATTTATTATTGGTTTCGGTAATATTTTTGGTACTGTTAAATATGACATATAATTCAAATCTCCAATCGTTTTCTAATCGATAACCTATTCCCGGTGAGATTCTGAGTAAATCGTTAAATCGGTCTGCTTTTATTAAATTAACAAACACTTCGGCCTGTAGCGGAATATATAAGCCTTTTGCAAATGATAAATAGTGTTTATTCCAGCTTAAAATTGTTGACACCTTATATCTTAATCTAAAAGCAGAGGTCCACCCCGAATTATTAAATTCATTTTGAAATCGTTCTTCTAACCTCACATAATTATATAAGGTGATCGGTTTTATAGTTGGAATTTCAAATTTAACGCCTTGCATTAATCGAAACTCTAAATTATCATTAGCATCATAATTTTGAGTATAAATTAGTCCTGCACCCAAATGATAAGATTTAAGCAAAGGCTTCTCATTTTTTAAATCTATTAACTTTTTGTCGTTTTTTATATTTAAAGTTGAGTGGCCTAAAAACTTATTATAAAGTTCAGGTGTAATTTTACGAAAACCGATTTGTGTGCTTAAATTTTGATTTTCATTGAAAATATTGGTAAAGTTATAATCTAACCAAAACTGTTGATTAACCTTGACATCTTGGTCAACAATACTATCTTGGGCAGATACTGTATTGCAAACACAACATACTATGATAAAAAAAAGAAGCCTCTGCCACATACCTTCAATCCTTGAATTTAACGCAATAATACAGCAATATATTTATTTAAGAATTATCTTTTGATATCTCGTATTAATTTTAAAGCTAAAGCCAAGAGCACTATCGTTACTGGCAATATGAGTTGTTCATACTGGAACTCTCCTGGATGCGCAAAAAAACCTAGAGCACACCAAACCGTTAAGGTTAATAATAAGGTCTCCCAAAGGAGTACTTTTAAATCCATAAAGGTTTTGATTTTTGAAAATACTGCACTTCCTTTAAAGGTATCTTCATCGCCTACAAAGAGTTTAAAAATCCCACCACCTAGAACTAGAATTACTAAAGAAAACAAATATGTATCAACTGCTTCAATGAGATAAATTCCTGGTTGACTAGTGCCCTCGTATAACCCAAATAGTCCCAAAACGCTTTTAAATAAAAACATAGACCCAACGACAACTGCTATAAAACCTGACAACAATATCATTAATGAAATAATCAGAGCAAAATACTTTAGTGTAAATAGCGTCTCAAACTTTGAAAGAAAATGTTTTTTAGGCGTAATATTTGGCATATTATAAAAAATTGAAAGATAAGAATCAATACTAAAAATATATTATTAAGGTCCTTAACTTTTTATTCAGAATTCGATTTAAAAATTAGTTCTTTAATTCATATGGATAGATCACTTTCCAGTCTTTAGCCATATTAATGACGGTCCAACCGTCCTTATTTGCCTGATCTAAACCTTTGTCTAATTTCCCTATATGGGAATCTCTATCATAGGCCCATTCACGAACTGAATCTGTATGATGAACGTATAACATAAAACTTTTATGAGTGTTAGATGCTGCCCATTGCATCATTTGTAAATCGCCGTCAGAATTTCCAGATGAAAACACAGGTTTTTTACCAATAATTTTCTGGATATTTAGTGGTTTACCATCTTTATCGTCATTATAGTCTAAGCCAGCTGTGCGAATAATTCTTGGGTTGCCATCGTTATAATCAAACTCGGTTGTAATTCTACTCCCTATAATTTGTTCAGAAGGGATACCATAGACTGGAGACACGAATGCTCGCATAAAATCTACACCACCACCTGAAACGATATAAGTTTTAAAATCATTAGCTCTTAAATAGCCTAATAATTCCAACATGGGCTGATACACTAATTCGTCATAACCGACATTTTTAGTTGGATGCTTAGCTGTTTTAACCCATTCTTTAACAGTAGTATCAAACTCTTCAGTAGTCATACCCGTATGGGTGGTCATTATTAACTCCATCAATCCACGCATGCCTTGTTTTGGTAATGCAGACATGTCATTATCTAAAACTGCTTTAAATGGTTGCTCCGTTTTCCATTCAGGATGATCTCCTGCTAAGGCCTTTACCCTGTCAATGGCAAAAAACAATTGAAAATAAGCAGGTTGCTCAGACCAAAGGTTTCCGTCATTATCAAATGTTGAAATACGGTCTGCTATTGGTATAAAATTTTCACTTTCTGCATTTGTTACATCAGTTACATAAGCAATGATATTTTCTTTTGTAGTACTCTCATTCCAAGACGGGAGTGGATCAACTACCTCCATGGAAGTAGTGTCTAATGTTTCTTTTGAATCTGCATTGTCTTTACATGCAAAGCATACTAATAAGACAAGCAGGATACTTGCTATTTTTTTCATGATTGTTATAGCTTTTAGAAGTCCATTTTTTTATAAAAAATATGGGATTATGATTTGAAAACACAATCCCATATTTTAGTTTTAAATTTTATTTAGAACCAGAACCTTTTTCTAAGGCTTTCATAGTGTCTCCTAAATTAAAACTTGCTGCCTTCATTCTTGGAGGATATTCTTTAAATGTAGATATAAATTGACCTACATATTCAGCTGCTGGCAACAATAGAAATACGTGATCAAGATACCAGTCCCAATATGTATTTGATGTTAACGTAGCCATTTCATAAGGATCTCTTCTTAAATTGTAAAGCAATGGTATTCTTGTTGTCACCATTGGTTTTGACCAAGTTTCTAAAGTTCCTTGAGACGTTTGGTGCATAAAAGTTACTTTCCAATCATTAAAACGTAACGCCATTAATTCGCCATCATCAGAAAAATAGAATAATTCTTTACGTGCGCCTTTTTTCTCTTTTCCAGTTAAAAACGGTAGCATATTATAACCATCTAAATGTACTTTATAAGAACGCCCATTTTCTGTAACACCCTTCAATAAATTTTCTTTGATGTCTGGATTTCCAGCTGCTGCTAAATACGTTGGAAACCAATCCATTCCAGACATGATTTCATTTGAAACAGAACCTGCCTCAATTTGTCCTGGCCAACGTACCATTGATGGCGTTCTCCAACCACCTTCCCAGTTAGTATTTTTCTCACCTCTAAAAGGATTAACACCTGCATCTGGCCACGTATTTTTATGTGGACCATTATCAGTTCCATAATGTACAATCGTATTATCTGTAACTCCCAATTCATCTAATAAATCTAATAATTCTCCAACATGCATATCATGTTCAACCATACCATCACCATATTCATCTTGTCCTGATATACCGCGATTTGAGTCTTTAACATGTGTTCTAAAGTGCATTCGTGTACCATTCCACCACACAAAAAACGGTGTATCTGAAGTCACTGCATTTCTGATGAATTTTTTTGCAGCAGCGAGTGTTTCATCATCGACAGTTTCCATACGCTTTTTCGTTAATGGTCCAGTATCTTCAATTTTACCATCTGCATACGAATGAATAACACCACGTGGGCCAAATCGTTTCGCAAAACCTGGATATTGAGCAGGATCTGGATAATCTTCTAATTCTGGCTCTTCTTCTGCATTTAGATGATATAAATTTCCGAAGAATTCATCAAAACCGTGATTCGTTGGTAACATCTCATCAAGATCTCCTAAATGGTTTTTTCCAAATTGTCCAGTTGCATATCCTAATGGCTTTAGCATTTCAGCTATGGTAGGATCTTTTACATTAATACCTTCTGGTGCTCCTGGCATACCTACTTTACTCATTCCTGTTCTTAATACACTTTGTCCCGTTATAAAAGAAGAACGTCCTGCAGTACAGCTTTGTTCGGAATAATAGTCAGTAAAAATCATACCTTCTTTTGCTACACGATCAATATTTGGCGTTCTGTACCCTACTAATCCCATAGTATAAGCACTGATATTAGATTGTCCGATATCATCTCCCCAAATCACGAGGATATTTGGCTTTTTTTCCTTTTGCGCATAAGAAAACCCTATACTAAATAATAGTACTGCTAAAAATGTTTTTTTCATGGTTGATTAATTTAAATAATGGATTAATTGTTAAAGTGAAATTTTGACTCTTAATTATAAAAATAAACAAAAAAATAAACAAATTAAACATATAGATTAGATAAAATTGAAGTTGTATTTAAAATTGATTTGCATAGCATTTCAATTTAATTAAAATATATAAGTGTATTACAATTAAATGGCTATCAAATATTTACACTTCTATAATGCAAAAATTTCATCTTAGTATAAAACAAAAAATACGTTAATTCAATACAGTCTTCAACTATTTTATAGGATAGTATTGCGTCGTAAATCATACTATTTCTTGAAAACGAAATAGTGAATCTAAATCTCCTTCAGGCTTTAAAGTATCACTGTAATATGTAATTATACATTAATAATTAATTTCCCTAAACGTAATAAATTTTCGAAACCAATAATCGGACAAATTTGATATTTAAAAATAGTGTACACCAAAAATATGGCTCTACTACGATTGAAATTATCTTAAGAAGTTGAACTAATTAGAATAGTAATAAAGTTGTATTTATTTGACTAGTATCTAAAGCCAGTTCGCTGCTTACCTCTGCTATAATAAAAGATGTTACCTAAATACATGCCAAAATAAATCAACCATTACTGCCTATACTAACAACCATAATTATAATTTGATATTTACGCACATCAAAGCCTATACTTTGAAGTATAGGCTTTAGTGTTTTTAAGCGGTTTTATTTTTTATCGAAACTTCTTGAAATAGCTTTAACATACTGTTTTGCAGCTGTAGTTGCGCTTTCTGGCTCTTCAATTCTCGAAGTAACTACACCTACCAATTGCTTCTCACCTTCGGCTTCTAAATCATAAATAACGGTCTCTAGAATAAAGTTTTTCGTTGTTCTAGTGCTAATAGTTTGTTCCACATAGTTGCCATAAGTAGAATATGACATCGGATTACGATAATACCCGTAAAACCCACCATAATACCTTGGGTAATACCCAGCGTAGTTACCTCCAGCATAGTACCCGCCTTCTACTGTCGTTTTAGATAACTCTTCAACATCTTTTATGACTGTCAATACTACACCATTAAAACCTTGGTCTATCAACATATTCTTAATCTCTTTTTGTTGCTCTTCAGAAATTTCTTCATCAGGATTTAACTTCGGAAACTTTGTGAAACTAGGCGTAGCTTTAATACCTCTTTCTTCCAATTGCTTTACAATTTCATTCTCAAAAACCGTTCGAGCAGACATGTTATCTGTTCTAGCAATTACTAAAATATTGTTGTCCTTAACCGACTCTATAGTATCGGCTTTCCAAGAATTAAGCACCTTGACACTTGAGCACGAGCTAAAAAAGATAATAGTCATTGCAACTAATAAGGGAGAGATAATTTTTTTCATAATAAGGTCTAATAATATTATTTTAAATAAAAAAGTAAAAATTCTCATAGTCGAGAAATTTCTTATACTTGCAAATGTAATGGTTTTGTGTAATAATCAAAATATCTTTTGATATGTTATAATAACGAGAAAAGTTTTAATTTCTCGGCATCCATTATTCTTAAAAAGAGTCACTTAATGGCTATTTAATTTTATTTCATAATGATAACTATTAAACATAATTTTATAATAAAGATCTGTCTTTTACAGGTCATACTTTACTTTTCTAATTTTAGTTTTGGCCAAGATATTGAACCTAGACGCTGGAATCCTTTACCCTTAAAAACCAATATTTTGGCTGTAGGTTATGCAAACACGGCTGGTGAGATTCTTTTTGACCCCTTATTACAGGCAGAAGATGTTACTGTAAACGTAAATGCTGTGATTGCCTCTTATATTCGTCCTTTTAAAATTGGTAGTAAAGCAGCACGATTTGATGTGGTTATCCCTTACGTCAATGCGACTTGGAAAGGTTTACTTAATGATGACCCTGCCCGAGTACGTCGTGATGGTTTTTCTGATCCTCGCTTAAGACTGTCTGTAAATCTTACAGGTGCACCTGCAGGCGCAGGTAAAGAGCTGCAAGAGTATTTTGCGGCAAACCCAGTTAATACAACCCTAGGCGTATCATTAGCGGTGACTGTGCCTCTGGGACAATATTTTGAAGAGAAACTTATTAACCTAGGCCAAAATCAATTCGTATTTCGTCCTCAAGTTGGTTTCGTTCACAACTGGAGAAAATGGTCCTATGAATTGACAGGATCCGTTTTTCTTTTTAGTGAAAATCCAAATTTCTCAAACGGACAAGATAAAAGACTAGATCCCGTATTTGCGGTACAAACACATTTAATTAAAACTTTTAAACCCAAATATTGGGCATCTGTAAGTTTAGCGTATGGTCTAGGTGGCCAATCAGTGGTTAATCGACAACCTAATAATGATGACCGTGGTGATGTTCAGTATGGTGTGGCGTTTGGGTTTCCTCTACTCAAAAAACAAGGGGTGAAATTTTTTTATATTCACTCTGAAACGGTAAAAGATATTGGTTCAAATTTGAATGTTCTAGGAATTGGTTGGTCAGTTTTATTTTAAGTCTAAATTTATTCTAAACGAAATAAGCCTAGGTTCAAAACACCGCATATCATTTGATATTTGAAAGAAAAACAGGTTAACCTATTTTTACGTTTGTATTAAAAATAAAAACAATACTTGTATTTAGGGTATTTCCATTTGTTGTTTTACTGCTAAAATCGTACGATTGTAATGAAAAATATCACAAAAAAATTAATTGAATCCAACTATTAGTTACTTTTTTTCAAATTTAAATTTGAAAAAATACTATGACTATAAATTAACACATTTTTACTATGAAAAAACTTTCCTTATTTATTTTAATGACGATCCTATCGTTTAGTGCAATAGGTCAAGTCATTGAAATAACACCTTCTTATGGCTTTCAATTTGGCGCTAAACTAGGTTATGGCCCAAATTACTTAAAAATGGAAGATAGTAGTCAATTTGGGATCACTCTTGGCGTGGAAACATATACAGGATTAATGGCCGAAGTAACTTATGTTAATATGAGTTCAGGACTTAGAATTCGAGATGTTATATTTTCACCTTCCGAAAGTAAACTAGCAGACCTTAACCTCGATTGGTTTCTTGTTGGTGCAACTCGCTATTTTAAACAAGGAAAAGTAAAGCCTTTTGCTGGAGCTGGTGTAGGGTTTGTTGTTGTTTCACCATCAAATGAAAATAACACGATCATAGATAATAGTCTTGATAGCACGACAAGGTTTGCTTTTAATTTTAAGACAGGTGTCAATATAATGATCACTGATGTCATTGGTTTAAATCTGCAAGGAAATTTATATTTTCCAGTAAATTGGGCTGGCGTTTATGTAGGTTCAGGTGGCGCAGGTATAAGCACAGGTTCTACAGTAATTTTAGGTGGTTTTAGTGCTGGTTTAGTATTTCGAATAGACAAGGATTAAATAGATCGTTCTTGATAGTTGAATAAAATTAATTCATTAGAATTAATTTTATTCAACTATCTTTAAACCTACAACACTCTGTAAACCAAAATTTTATGAAAAATATATCGCTATTTATTTTAATTTCTTTGTTACCCATGTCATTGTTTGCTCAAGACGACATAGAGTTAAAACAACAAAAAAACCAAATAGACATTGATATCACTGATATACCAACAGCTTTTTTTACATTGAGCTATGAGCGTACCATAGGTAAACATATGTCGGTTGGTTTAGGAGTTGGACTAAAATCTGAAAATGGTCTTATCCAATTTTCAGGTATCGATGCCGAAAGAATACAAACTAATGATATTAAATATTCTGGGTACAAATTAATACCAGAGTTTAGATATTATATTAATGAATCTGTCAATGGTGCTATGCTAAGTGGGTTTTATGTAGGTGCTTATTTAAAGTATTCCGATTTCAACTCAGAGTTGGTAGGTACATATGTTGACAGTGAAGATGTGTCTCATCTCTTTGAATATAGTGCTGATATTACAGTGACGTCTTTAGGTTTCATGGTAGGCTATAAATTACCTGTTTCTAAACGTTTCAGTATTGATTTTTTAATAGCTGGGCCAGGGTCTGGTAGTTATAATTTTGAATTGAATAACGTTATACCTCCACCAGACGAATTTTATGATGATTTAAATAACGCATTGGATGAATATAGTGTTTTAGATCTCATTGGCGCCGACTTTGGATTTAATGACAATAACCTTAGATCTAAATTTTCAGCCCTTTCCTTTAGATACGGTATTTCGGTTGGTTACGCCTTCTAAGTTTAATTCTATATTTTTAATGAATAAAAAGTGTAAAAATATTTACACTTTTTATTTTATATTTTTTACTTCTATATGAAGCTGAGTTCAACCCATAAGTGCAACACACTTATTATTTAAGACTTCAATTGGGTTATTATAATTAAATTTTCTAATTGGTCTGTAATTTAGTAATTTTTCTACTTCTTTTATTCTCTTGACTGAGACCTGTCTAAGGTCTGTTTTCTTTGGAAAAAATCTTCTTATTACACCTATTCTGTTTTCAACAGTTCCCTTATCTTGAGAGGTATACGGTCTTGTAAAATATGTTTTTACATTGACGTCTTTTGCTATTTCACGATGCCGAGCAAACTCCTTTCCATTGTCAAAGGTTATTGTTTTAATCCAAGAGGCGACAAAATTTGTAAGTCGTTCATTCCTTTTTT
>JAWUWM010000107.1:0-17392 GCA_034111845.1 Psychroserpens sp.
CTTCCATTTGTAGAACTAAATACGCGTCCTCCTCCAGTGGCTCCAATTCCAGGTGTACTAATTGTTCCTAACCATAACCTGTTATCAGCTCCTATTTCAAAATCATTAGGTATAAAATAGTAGTTATTTCCACTAAAAGTATACTCCATATTTGCCGATTCTATTCGATTCCAACTTAATCCGTCATCAACTGAACGATATAATCCAGCAGATTGAAGGCCTAACCAATTTGTGGGATCAGAAGCATCTCCATAGAGATGTGCTCCTACACCAACAAATAACTCTGTTGACACACCATTATCCCATGCTAATATATCATTAACATAATATGTTCCTGATAAGAATAAATTAGTTGCGTTAAAATTAATATCTCCATTATCTGCTACTGGAATATTAATTGCATTCCAAGTTGTTCCCCCATCTATAGTAACATACACGCCATTTCCAACAACATCTCCTGCTGTGTATTGTTCTCCAGTACCGACATACCAAATATTAGAATTTCTAGGGTCAACAGTTATAGATGTTACCGATAAATTTCCGGGCACGTTTTCTACTCTTGCCCAAGTTGATGCTGCATTTGTAATGTTTGTGTTTATCCATAGGCCACCACTTACACCTCCTGCATATACCGTGTTGTCTGATGTATCATTTGGATCAAACATAATAACTCGTGTTCTACCCCCTATATTATTAGGCCCTCTCTCTACCCAAGCATTAGTTGCACCTCCTGGGTTTCTTGATCCTGCACGTTGTTGAATAATTTGCTCTCTTAAAATGGTTAATTCGCCATCATCCAACTTACCTGTAGTTGGGTTGATTGACAGTTCCCACATTTGCTCAAAATAACGATTTGGAGGTAATCCATTAAGCTTTCGTTTTTTCTTATCCCACGTCAATGTTTCTTTAAAAGGACTATTTATTAAATAATCTTGATGTTGCTGTCTTTGCTGATCTATTGTGAGTTGATCAAGAGTAGATTCAACGTTATTATTACTTATAAATAATGCTAGTAATCCTCCAATTATTAAGATAATTGTGGAAATTAATATTTTTTTAATCATTTCTAAATTGGGATTTAATCTAATAAAAAGATATAGTTAGTTAATTAAAATTCTTAGGGAACGGGCAAAGTAGCCTCTTTTATGGAACTATACAGTTTTTCAAAGGCATATTAGACTATCGGCAATAGTTAGTGGGGCTAAACTTACAAGTCTTAATAAGGATTCCCTTTTGGGCATTTTTTGTAGATTATTTTTAACAATCACTCTACAGATAACATTAGATAGTACTAATACATTAATTTTATTTACAGTTTGATAATCGTCTAAACTCTTAGTTTATACCAATCTTCATTAACTATCGTGTATAGCTAATTTTGTGTCTTCGAAGAGCTGTCCTTTTAGGTGAAAATAAGAAAAGTGTACTATTCCTGAGAGATTAGTAGTCGTTGTGAAACATAAACTGATGTGTTTAATAACGTAACTGTAATAATTAAGTTATGTTCTTATTATACTTCAAAATTTTAAGGAAGTGATGTTTATAAGATGCTTACAGCAGCTTGTTTTTTTTCGAAAATATTAATACTCAAAGCTATCATCACATTAGGCAAATTCATCAACCCTTATAGATTCTAAAACTTAGTTAACACTGACATTATCTTCTTCTAAATGAGAACAAATACTTATGAGACACCAAACCATCCATAATCATAATTTGAATCTTGTCCTAAAAATGCATTTTCAGTAAAATAGAAATTAGTATCATATAAATTTAATGTCTTAGTATTACCAGCACATCTCATTGTCGTTTTAAACTCGACTTGACCATTATTAGTAGTATTTACCATTAAGAAAGCTTGACTTTATGTAATCATCTAAAGGAAAGCGATCATAACCACAAATTCAAAAGGTTTCGAACCTAAATAGATTTAGAGTATGCTAAAAAAAAAGTCCAGATTTTCATCTGGACTTTCAACACTAAAATTAATACTTAATAGTTATTGCTTAATAAATCGTTTAGTTATTGTCTCTCCTTCTGCAGTAAATCGTATTTGATAGATTGCTCCATCAAGATTACTTACATCTATAATATCATTATTAACGATTCCTTTTCCAACAAGTTGACCAACTGTACTGTAAATTTCATAAGACATATTGGTATATGAAGTCTTCACATTTATAATACCTCCTTTAACAGGGTTTGGATATAATGTAATATCTCTTATATCAACAACTTCATCTCTAGAGGTTACATCTTTTGCTGTTCCAGTAGACATATTCACATTATCAATAGCAACATCTGCTTGCCAAGTACTACCAGTAACTCTATTGAAACGTAGCTGTACACTTCCACCTGTATAAGCAGAAAGGTTTACACTCGCAGATTGCCAAGAATCACCTAAGTTTCCTGAGCTATTCCAAACACTCGCCCAACTGGCTCCATTATCATCACTCGCTTCTAAAGCGATAGTTCCCATATTTGCAGAACCAAATTGGTGATAATTAAAAGTGAATGTTGCAGACGATTGTCCACTTAAATCAAAACAAGGTGAATTTAAAATCGCTTGTTTTGTTGGATAACCTGTATTATTTCCTGAAGCTTCAACGAAGATATAAGATGTCCCTTGAATCGCACTTGATGGACCAGTTCCACTGGAAGGCGTTCCATTAGCATCAACGGTCCAATTTAAATCATCTGCTGATGATTGTGTCCAAGCGCCTAAAGTATTTTCAAAACCTTCAGAATAAGGGTAAGATGTAATTCCGTCAGCACATCCATTCCCTCCGGTATTACCACCTTCAGAGAGACTTACATCGTCAATCGCCACATCTGCTTGCCACGTACTTCCCGTAACTCTATTAAATCGTAACTGAACGCTTCCTCCTACATAAGCCGCAAGATTAACGTCGGCAGCTAACCAAGTGTTTCCTAAGTTTCCTGTACTATTCCAAATTGAAGTCCAACTTGCTCCATTATCATCACTTGCTTCTAAAGCAATACTTCCCATATCTGCTGCACCAAACTGGTGGTATTTAAAGCTAAATGTTGCTTCCGTTAAGGCTGATAAATTAAAACATGGTGAATTTAAAATCGCTTGTTTTGTTGGATATCCTGTGTTATTTCCTGAAGCCTCTACATATACGTAAAAGGATCCTTGTGATGCAGTTGATGGTCCTGTTCCACTTGAAGGTGTTCCATTAGCATCCACAGTCCAGTCAATATCATCTGCTGATGATTGTGTCCAAGCACCTAAAGTATTTTCAAAACCTTCAGCGTATGGAAAAGAAGTAATTCCTCCTGAACATCCTGATGATAGATCTGATACATTAACTGTTCTTGTAACTTGAAGTGCAGCATTTCCTGCAGCATCACTTACATTATAATTAACTAAGTAGGTTCCTGCAGAATTTGTATTGACTGTTCCAGCAATTACAATACTTGTTGTTAAATTTCCATCTTGATTATCAGTCGCTGTAGCACCTTGTTCATTGTAGGTACCGCCAACATTTAAGTTGATAGTTGATGCTCCTGTCAACGTAATCACTGGTGGCGTCGTGTCCTCAGTAACAACTAATGTTCTTGTTAGTTGATTTGCAGCATTTCCTGAAGCATCACTTACATTATAATTAACCAAGTATGTTCCTGAAGAATTTGTATTAACTGTTCCAGTAATTACAATACTTGCTGTTAAATTTCCATCTTGATTATCAGTTGCTGTAGCGCCTTGTTCATTATAAGTGTCACCAACATTTAAGTTGATAGTTGATGCCCCTATCAACGTAATCACTGGTGGCGTCGTGTCCTCAGTAACAACTACTGTTCTCGTTACTTGAGTTGCAGTATTTCCTGAAGCATCACTTACATTATAATTAACCAAGTATGTTCCTGAAGAATTTGTATTTACGAGCCCTGTTACAGCGATACTAGATGTCAAATTACCATCGAAATTATCTGTTGCTGTTGCACCTAGTTCATTATACGTATCGCCAACATTTAGGTTTATAGTTGCTGCTCCTATCAATGTAATTACTGGCGGTGCAGTATCACTTACAACTACTGTTCTTATGACTTCTAGAGCGTCATTGCCTGCGGCATCACTTACATTATAAGTCACAACATAAGACCCAAGTACGTTTGTGTTTACAGTATCTCCTCCAATAATAATACTTCCTGAAATATTCCCATCAACATTATCAGTTGCTGTTGCGCCTAATTCGTTATAGGTATCACCAGGATTCAAATTAACTGTCGAAGCGCCATTTAAGGAAATTACCGGAACTTCTAAATCTGGTCCTGATCCTTCAATAATAACTGTATAATCTTCAACTTCACCATACTGAAAAGTTTCGCATTCCGCAGGAATACCATTATACTTCATTGAAACTCTCATTCTTGTTGCGTTTTCTACCGCGCCATTAGGTATTGTAAAGTTTCCTGTTACTGGTGTGTTTTGAGTAGCTGCTTGAGTCCAAACTTGCTCTCCTGCATCTGTAAAATCTCCATCTCTATTATAATCAATCCAAACTGAATACCCTTCACTATATACAGTACCTGTCCACGTTGGGGTCACCGTTATTGTATATTGAGTTTCTTTGGTTAACGTCGTTGAAACGTTAGTAAAATCTGAGTAGAACTGAGCGCCAGAAGAATTGTTTATTGTATTTAACTGTACTCTGCTAATAAATTCATCATTAGTATTTGTACTTGCAGAATTACAATAATCCAATTGAACATCTGTTGTTGTAAAATTCACAGATGAACTATATGATGAGTTAGTTCCTCCAGCACATTTACTTCTCACTTGAGCTTCATATTGCGTTAATACTGTTAATCCTGAAAGGTTATTAGAAATTCCAGTAGCCGCATTGGTTGTCCATGTGGATGAACCAACAGTTCTATATTGTAAATCATAGGTTGCTCCTGCTACAGCATTCCAACTTACTGTTGCTGTTGAAGACCCTACATTTGATGCAGATAACCCTGAAGGTATAGTCGCATTACAAACCACTTGGCCTGCAATTGTAAAATTAGAATTTGAAATATCAAAGAAAATATTATTAGCTCCTCGAACCATAACTCTATTTTGACTTCCTTGGGCATTAGGCACTACGATATCATGAGAACCATCGTTAGTTACTCCAGAAGCCAATGCAATTGGGTACGTATCTCCTCCATCAGTCGATAAGAAAATATCAACATTTGCAGCATTTACTCCATTTCCAGTTGTACCTGCAACATTCCATGTTACAGTTTGTGATGTTCCTGCATTCCAACTCACATTAGTATTTGGTGAGTTGACAATAAAAGGACCTGCAGTTCCATTCACAGATACTACCATATCGTCACTATTATTAGTTGCTCCACCAACCCTGTTATCTCTTACTGTAAGTCTAAAATTTAAACTTCTCGCAACATTAGGAACAGCTTCCCACTGCCAAGATGTCGCTCCAGATTTTATTGTAGATAATCTTGGAAAATACCTGTTAGTATCAGTCTTAGGACTATAAGATCTAAATGCTACACCTGATGTTGCATTTACACTAGGATTAGTTGTAGCAGCATTATTTTCGTCATACTGTTCCCAACAATATGTCAATACGTCTCCAGAATTTGCATCAGTTGCTGAGCCATCTAGAACAAAAGCGGTTCCTTTAGGGATTGTATAGTTAGAACCCGCATTAACACTTGGCACCGCATTACCAGTATTTGTATTGGTTTGGCAACTCGTTGTTTTTATATAATCTGTAACTTGCTCTATTGATCTTGCATGAAAATAAGGGTCACTATTAGCTTGTACATCTGTAGCTCCTGTAATTCCTGCGTAACCCATAATAGTAGATCCACTACCCGGTTCCATTTGTGCATTAGTACCCTCATTTCCATTAAATGTCCATGTGTGGTTTCCACCAAATTGATGACCAATTTCATGTGCTACATAATCAACATCAAAAGGATCTCCTTCTGGTTCAGTGCGTGATGTGAAACCACTACCTTTTTGACCATTTACACAAACACAACCTATACAACCCGCATTACCATTATTAGATGCTCTTGCGAATAAATGTCCTATATCATAATTAGACTCACCTATCACATTAGTTAATGTTGATTGTAATTGTCCATTATAATTTCCTGAAGTTGTGTAAGGGTCATTTCCTGAGTTTGTATAGATAACATCATCATTATTTGATATCAGCACCATAGTAACATTAAAGTCATTTTCAAAAATACCATTAACACGCGTCATCGTTTGATTAATAGCAGCAAGAGCTAAGGCCTTTGTACCCCCATGATAAGCAGTATACTCTCCAGTTGTAGACACTGCTAATCTATAGGTTCTTAAAATACTATCATCAGCATTTCGTTGCTGCATGCCATTATTCATTTCTTTATTTACCTTTTCGGTAACAGAACACTCAAAATCATCATTAAAATTAATTTTATCAGCTCTTTTAAATGCCGCATAGTGTGATCCATTTTTTGTGAGTGCTTCTATAAATGTAGCAGGCTTATTAGCAGATAGCTTCATGCTTTGAAACCCAAGTGGTGAGATACTAAAACGAATTATTGCAGAAGGATCATCAACACCTTGTCCTGCATATGATTTAATATTAGGGTAACGCTCTTGAAGTTCTGCGCTTAAAACAGATGCTTCTACAATTCTAAAACTTTCAAAAGTTCCATCCTCATTAGGAAACGTCATTATAGTATTTGATGACTTCGTAAATTGTCCTCTTTGAGGAACATTTATTAAGGCTTGTTTAAGACCTTCTATATTAAGACTAAACGTGTGTGTTTTTGGAAGACTTTGTTTACTAGCCTTAATTTTTGAGGTATTGTCAATTGATTGTCTTTGCCAAAATGTTGTATTTTGTGACATCGCAAAGTTAAAACTCATTATAAAAATGAGCAATCCTAATTTTAATTTCATGTTTAGGGAATTTAAATTATTAATTTCTAAAGAATTTTATTTTTGAAATTTAGAGCTATTTTTTACAGTATAATGAATAATAATAGTAAATATTTATGTTTTAATTACTATTTACGGTTTTACCGTACATTATTCTCAGACTTAACCTACAAATATTAAAAAAGTCTGAATATAGAATCAAATATTTTCAAAGTTTTGTGATTATTTAGTTGATTATTAATTCTTGACAGTTATTCGTTTCAAATTATGCGCTTACTCATTTTACCATTATTTTAATTCAGAAATTAAGTACATTTACATATGCAGAAACCAAAATTATTGGATATCAAAAACTTGTCAATTTCTTTTTCTTCGGAAGGCATTGATAAAGAGATCATTCATAATATATCCTATTATTTACATACGAACGAAATACTAGGTGTTGTTGGCGAATCTGGTTCGGGTAAGTCTGTATCTTCTTTAGCAATTCTAGGCTTGCTTCCAAAGAACATTTCAAAAATTACTGAAGGCTCCATTTTGTTTGATTCACAAGATTTGACAAGGCTTAATTCTAGCCAATTTCAGAAGATAAGAGGCCATAAAATCGCCATGATATTTCAAGAACCTATGAGTTCTTTAAACCCATCTATGACCTGTGGTAAACAAGTCATAGAAATTTTACTTCAACACACTAACTTATCAAAAGCAGAAGCTAAAACAGAAACGATATCACTTTTTGAAAAAGTAAAATTACCATTACCACAACGCGTGTATAACGCGTATCCTCATGAAATTTCTGGTGGACAAAAACAACGTGTCATGATTGCTATGGCAATTGCCTGTAAACCTAAAATCTTAATTGCAGATGAACCAACAACTGCTTTAGATGTTACCGTTCAACAAGACATCATTTTGTTATTAAAGCAATTGCAAAAAGAGGAGCAAATGAGTATTGTCTTTATCTCTCATGATTTGTCTTTAGTTTCAGAAATTGCCGATCGTATTTTGGTGATGTATAAAGGAGCTATTGTTGAACAAGGTGATGTTAAGCAAGTTTTCAAATTCCCTGAACACTTATATACAAAAGCATTAATCAACTCAAAACCATCCATGAAAACGCGACTAAAACAGTTGCCAACCATTGATGATTTTATAAATAAAACAACGAAATCTGATGTGGTAACCTCGGAGGAACGCGCTGAAGTCCACAAAAAAATATATGCTCAAAAGCCCCTTTTAGAAGTCATCAATCTTGAAAAAGAATTCCTGTCAAAATCGGGTTGGTTTTCAAAACCAGAATCCTTTAAAGCAGTAAATAATGTATCCTTCAAATTGTATACAGGAGAAACGTTAGGATTAGTTGGAGAATCTGGTTGTGGAAAATCGACGCTCTCAAATGCAATTCTACAATTAGATAAAGCAACTGCAGGATCCATTTTATACCAAGGTATCGATATCACCAAGCTATCCAAATCTGCGATACGAAAACTTAGAAAAGATATTCAAATTATTTTTCAAGATCCATATGCCTCTTTAAATCCAAGATTAACCGTTGGGAAAGCAATTATGGAGCCTATGGAAGTTCATGGTATTGGTACATCTGCAGCCGATAGACAACAACGCGTTTTGGCTTTATTGTTTAAAGTTGGGTTAGATGATACGTTTTTTAATCGTTATCCTCATGAATTTTCTGGCGGACAACGACAACGGATTGGAATTGCTAGAGCTATTGCACTAGAACCTCAGCTTATAATATGTGATGAGTCTGTGTCTGCATTAGACATTTCTGTACAAGCTCAAGTTTTAAATTTACTTAATGATCTTAAAAGTAATTTTGGTTTCACCTATATATTTATATCTCACGATTTAGCTGTGGTTAAATATATGTCTGATCAATTAATAGTGATGAATAAAGGGATGATTGAGGAAATGGATGACGCAGATGCCATTTATAATACGCCCCAAAAAGAATACACTAAAAAATTGATTCATGCTATTCCTAAAGGACGCATTGAAACGGATTCTCTATTGTCTCAATAGTTACATTTCAAATACTTCATTCAATTTTATTCATAATCTATAAAATTCTTACTTAATTTTATCCTGAATTAAGAACCTTAAATATTACATATTATAACTTCAAACCATCAAAAGCACTATGAATTCCAGAATTAATCACATCATCGTATTTCTAAGTGTCATCTTAACTTTAACAGGCGACTACAATCATAAAAAACAGTCTACTGTGGTAAATCAAAGTAATGATATTATAGACCAAAAAGTAGATTCCTTAATGGTCTTAATGACGCTTGATGAAAAAGTAGGTCAGATGAATCTTTATAATGGATTCTGGGATGTTACTGGCCCTAAGCCAGAAGGAGGCTCTGCAAAAACAAAATATGACCACCTTCGAAAAGGCTGGGTTGGAGGCATGTTAAATATAAAAGGTGTTAAAAATGTTAGAGAAGTACAAAAAATAGCGGTTGAAGAAACCAGGCTTGGTATCCCTTTAATTATTGGTTTTGATGTGATACATGGTTATAAAACTTTAAGTCCGATACCTTTAGCAGAAGCTGCAAGCTGGGATTTAGTAGCGATTGAAAAGTCCGCAAGAAATGCAGCAACAGAGGCATCAGCAGCTGGAATTAACTGGACTTTTGCACCAATGGTGGATATAAGTAGAGAACCTCGATGGGGAAGAGTGATGGAAGGCGCTGGAGAAGACCCCTATTTAGGCAGTAAAATAGCTAAAGCTAGAGTGCATGGTTTTCAAGGTGATGATTTAAAGGAAGATAATACGATTGCTGCTTGCGCTAAGCACTTTGCAGCTTATGGTTTTGCTGAAGCTGGAAAAGAATATAACACAGTAGACATTGGAACTTCAACGTTATTTAATATGGTGTTACCTCCATTTAAAGCTGCATCTGAAAGTGGTGTCAAAACATTTATGAATTCATTTAATGATCTCAATGGCATCCCAGTAAGCGCTAGCAACTATTTACAACGCGATATTCTTAAAACCAAATGGAGCTTTGAAGGCTTCGTAGTTTCAGATTGGGCATCCATTAACGAACTTATTTCTTGGGGACATGCTAAAGACAAAAAGGAAGCTGCAAAATTAGCATCTACAGCAGGGTCAGATATGGACATGGAAGGTTATGTGTATATCCAGGAACTCGTCAATCTAGTAAAAGAAGGTGTTGTAGAAGAAGCCATTATAAATGATGCTGTAAAACGGATTTTAAAGGTAAAATATGAATTAGGCTTATTTGATGATCCTTATAAATACTGCAACACTAAAAATGAAACGGAACGTATTGGTAACAAAGCACATTTAGAGGATGCTTTGGATATGGCAAAAAAATCAATTGTGTTATTGAAAAATGAATCGCAACTACTTCCCTTAAAAAAAACAGGACAAAAAATAGCACTAATAGGCCCTTTGGCGGCAGATAAAAATAGTCCCTTGGGAAGCTGGCGAACAGCATCAGAGGACCATACAGCGATTTCTGTTTTAGAAGGCATGAAAACCTATACAGGTAACGCTCTTGAATACTCAAAAGGGATAGACTTAATTATTGGTCAAACCTCTTTTATTAAAGAGGTCTATATAAATACGACTAACAGAGATGGAATTAAAGAAGCTGTTGAAGTAGCAAAAAATGCAGATGTTGTCGTTATGGTTTTAGGAGAACATGGGTTTCAAAGCGGAGAGGCACGAAGCCGAACTCAACTAGACTTACCAGGGCTACAACAAGAGTTACTTGAAGCTGTTTATAAGGTGAACAAAAATATTGTACTTGTTCTAAACAATGGTCGTCCACTAGCTATTGAGTGGGCTTCTGAAAATATACCATCGATTGTAGTAGGTTGGCAACTAGGCTCTCAAACAGGTCATGCTATTGCACAAGTTTTATATGGTGATTATAATCCCAGTGGAAAGCTTCCGATGACGTTTCCTAGAAACGTTGGACAAATTCCAATTTACTACAATCATAAAAACACTGGAAGAGCTAAAAACTCAGAGAATAATGTGTTTTGGTCCCATTACATCGATCAAGAAAATACACCACTATATCCATTTGGATTCGGCTTAAGTTATACCAAATTCACCTATAAAAATCTAACTATTAAAGGGTCTGATTTTTCAATAAACGATACTGTGAAGGTATCTGTTGAAATTTCAAATATTGGTGATTATGATGGTAAAGAAGTTGCTCAACTTTATATTAGAGATCTTGTAGGAAGTGTCGTAAGGCCGGTAAGAGAATTAAAAGGATTTGAATTGGTCTTGCTTAATCAAGGAGAGACGAAGACTTTGGTATTTACCTTAACAAAAGAAGAACTCGGTTTTTATAACAACAATGGTGATTTTATTATTGAAGCAGGTGATTTTGAAGTCTACGTTGGTGGTAGTTCTGATGCGAATCTAAAAAGTGAATTTACTTTGAACTAACAAAAAAAAATTCATGCCCATCCAAGAGGATTATAGCATGAATACTTTTTTAGTTAAGGTTAAGACATTTTTTGTTACACTCAATGTATTTTGAAGACTAGCTAAAAGCTTGTTTTCCGTACTTGTAGGTTCTGGTAAATTTGGGGCAAAAAAGTTCATTCAGTTAAAAATTATGATAGATTTGGGGCAAATCATAAATCTAGTTAAACATTAAATATCTTGTACCAATTAGGTTTTGTAAACATACTATCCTTTTTTAGTTAATCAGCCTAAATACGTTATTAATCGATGAAATACACATTATTTTAACATATAAGACCTATATATTTGAATTTTCCTACAGTTATTAATACTTAAATTATCTTCAGAAATGAAAAAAGCCACTATAAAAGTGGCTGACTACTATTCTTATCATTGCTCAATATGACCACAATACTATTTTAGGTGCTATATATCCATTTCTGGAATATCCCCTTCAATTATTAAAGTCCCTTCAGTAGCATTTTGAATATCTTCTACCGAAACTCCGGGAGCACGTTCTAAAAGTTTAAAGCCTTTTGGTGTGATTTCCAAAACAGCGAGATTAGTGACTACTTTTTTTACACAAGCAACTCCAGTTAATGGCAATGAACAGTGTTTCAATAATTTTGAAGCTCCAGCTCTATTCGTATGCATCATGGCAACTATAATATTCTCAGCACTGGCAACAAGATCCATTGCGCCTCCCATTCCTTTTACCATTTTACCTGGTATTTTCCAATTGGCAATGTCGCCATTCTCTGAAACTTCCATAGCTCCAAGAATAGTTAAGTCAACATGTTGACCTCTTATCATGGCAAAGCTAGTAGCAGAGTCAAAGAAACTTGCGCCTGGTAATGTGGTAATCGTTTGTTTTCCTGCATTAATAATATCCGCATCCTCTTCACCCTCAAAAGGAAATGGTCCCATACCAAGAACACCGTTTTCACTTTGAAAGTCTACTTCTATATCGTCTCTTACGTAATTGGCAACTAAGGTTGGTATACCAATACCAAGATTAACATAGTAACCATCTTGTACTTCTTTAGCAACGCGCTTTGCAATTCCATTTTTGTCTAACATAATTAATCTCTTTGTCTAACCGTTCGTTGTTCTATTCGTTTCTCATATGTTTCACCTTGAAAGATACGTGTCACAAATATGCCTGGCATATGTATTTGGTTAGGGTCTAAAGTTCCAACAGGAACTAATTCTTCTACCTCTGCAACCGTTATTTTTGCTGCACCACACATATTAGGATTAAAATTTCTTGCAGTTCCTTTAAAAACTAAATTTCCTGCTGCGTCACCTTTCCAAGCTTTAACGAACGCAAAATCAGCATCAAAAGCGGGTTCTAATACATACATTTTACCGTCAAATTCTCTGGTTTCTTTGCCTTCTGCGACTTCTGTACCATAACCGGCTGGTGTATAGAACGCAGGGAAACCTGCTTGAGCTGCTCTACAACGTTCTGCTAATGTGCCTTGCGGAATTAACTCAACCTCCAATTCTCCAGATAACATTTGTCGCTCAAATTCTTCATTTTCTCCAACATAAGAAGAGGTCATTTTATCTATTTGCTTGCCTTGTAATAATAATCCCAATCCAAAATCATCTACACCTGCATTATTAGAAATACACTTTAGACCTTTTACATTTAATTTCACTAACTCGCCAATAGCATTTTCGGGTATTCCAGATAAACCGAAACCACCAAACATAAAGGTCATATCATCACTAACACCTTTAAGTGCTTCTTGAACATTAGCCACTTTTTTACTTATCATTTGTGTTTGTTTTTAGCCATGTGAATTTACGAAATATTTGTCATTCAGAAGGAGGAACGATTAAAGAATCTACAGTGTCCATTCAATGAAAAAGATTCTTCGCTTTACTCTGAATAACAGGCAAACTAAAAAAATAGAGTTTAAAACTTGTAAGCCACTTTAAACATGACGATTCTTGGGAGTATAAATGTTTTACTATCGGAAATGAGAAAGCTATTAAAACTGTTCTGTTGTTTGAAGGTAACGTCAAATAAGTTAGTTGCGTTAATCTCAAAACCCCAAGGACTATCTTCCACTTGATAAAATAAAGAAGCGTTTGCAGTATCAAACGTATTTAAAATATTAGCGCTTTTATTAGCATAAGCATCATAACTATAATCTGCTTTAAAAATAAAATTATCTAAAAAATCGTATTCCAGTATGGCGAAAAATCGATCATTTTCGAAATTATTCTCACCGCCTAAAAATTTATAGTTATTAAAATCTTTGGTGTAACCAACCTCAATATTTGGGTGACTTTTAAAGGATGTCTCGATACTTAATGTTGATGACATATTCTTTGAAATATTGAGATTTGTTTGACCATTTAATAGTTGATAGAAATCATTGTAACCAAACCTCGCACTAATATTGTATTTGATTTTCTTTATTTTTTTAGAGAGCCTAGCGCTCAAATTCCAACTATGCTCTGGCAGGTCAAATAGAATTTGAGTATTAAACTGATTAATCCCTTGAAGCTCTGTTACCGATTTTAAAGTTTCAATACGTTTATTAAAACTAGTATTGATATTAAAGTTTAAATTTTTAAACAAACTAAACTTATAATAACTCAAACTTGCTGTGTGATACAATTGGTTCTCTAGAGTCGTGTCGCCCTTAAAAACACTATTAAAACTTGATAATACAAAGTTGTTCGCTAATCTATTTATACTGGGAAATCTTGCATTTAACTGATACTTAAAGTTCAATTTCTCACTATTATTGAATTCTACTTTTGTGGTAAATTTTGGCAGTAATAGTGCTTTTCTATTAGAAAAACGCTCATCAAACTGTTTGGTGTTCCAATTATAAAAATGATAATATAACATAGGTTTAAAAGTGGCGATCCCAATTTGAAACTTATATTCTAAACCAATAAAAGTGTCTATAAAATTGTATCCAAAATCATTACCAAAACCAGCAGTATTAAAATTATTGATACTACCATCACTTAGTTGTTGTACATCTTGATTTTCAAAATTGGTAAATGCAGCAGTGACACCAAATGTCGTATACAAATGGTTAAAGTTATTAAGCACCCAATAATCTTTTACAATAACGTTTGCATTATGTGAATTGGAGCTTTTGGTTTGTAAGATAGAATATACTTCATCATCTTCTAAAGGGATCAAACCTTGTAAAATTTGTTGATTGGTGAGCCACTCAGTTATTGGTTTATCGTTTTGAAAATTATAGGTGGCTTCTAAAGTTGCTGTATGGTCTTTAGAGAGTTTCCTGCTGTAACTTATATTTTGTTTGAGATTGAGACCTTTTATATCTGTGAGTGTATTGATAGTGTTGCTTTGTGATGGGTTTATGGTTGTTATTAAACCATTAGCATCATTATTTGTGATTTTCACAAAACTGTTATAGGCAAAATCCTCATCAAAACTTGGGTCATAATCAACTGTGATTTTACCTATTGTAAAAAAGTTGTTTATGTTGTTAGTTGTTGTTCTATCTTCTGTAAAAGGCTCGCTAAAGTTAAGATACTCGTTTAACGTATTACTTTGGGTATCTGTTTTTGAATTTGAGGTTATGATATAACCACTAACATCTGTTTTTGCATTGATGGACTGTCTTATATTTAATGCTCCAAATTGATTGGTGTTTGCCGTGTAATCTTGGTTATTGAGGTATTGTGCAAAATCACTATTGTAAAGCGAGAAATAACTACCAGCATCTTGCATGAGTTTACTAAAACCACCCTCAAATTCTAAATAATCGCTAAACGTAAAACTTTTAACGCCTTGATTATTAAGGTCGCCTATGAAATTAACGGTTGTTTTTGGACTATAATAAAACAAATTGGGATGAATGAGATATCTATCTTTTATACCTGCACCAACCTCAACGTCTCCAAAAGCAAATTTCTTTTTATCTTCTTTAAGTTTGATGTTCATTGCCATATCCTCAGAATCCTGTAGATTTTTGAGCATAGCAACTTCATTGTAATTATCTAAAATTTCTACTTTATCAACTGCATCTGCTGGGATATTATTAACTGCTAGTTTACTATCTCCTGTAAAAAATGTTTTATTTTCTACTAGAACTTTAGTTACTTTTTTACCTTGCACCATCACATTACCAGCGCGATCAACTTCCACTCCAGGTAACTTCTTAAGTAAATCACGAAGTTTACGCTCTTCCCCTGTTTTGAAGCTATCAACATTATAAGTAATCATATCTTTTTTTACAGAAATTGGAGGTGTGTAGTTTAAAGTTATTTCATCTAATTGGTCTGGATTGTCTTCTAGCCCAAAGTTTTTAACAATATCTTCTTCTTTGGTTGTGATTTCAATGGTTTGCGATTTATAACCTAGATAGCTTACCGTAATTTTGTAATTTTGATTTTGCGATAATCCAAGTTTGAAGCTTCCGTCAGATTCTGTAATCGCAAACTTTACGCTAGAATCTTCATTAGATGGTATAGCCAAAATATTGGCATATTCTAATGGTTTTTGAAAGCTACCCAATACTTTTCCAGACACTATAATTTGTTGGGCATTACAATTTGAATAGACTATTGTAAATAGATAACATATAATTACGCAAAAAATATTTTGGTTTAAATTGCTCAAAAAAGAAGTATAAAAAATTACTATTATTAGATGCGAACATTGGCACCAGCGCGCACAATTATAACATAACGAGTTTATACAGCACTATTTGTCCGTTACTAAGAAAGGGCCGTAAAACCAAAAATATCAACTATAAATTAATCTTCAATTTCTACCCGAACCCCCTCTACTTTCAGACATTTTTTTCATTAAATCTTTAAATTCAGTTTGAGTCATCTTTTTTCCATCTAGAGGTAATTCAATTTCTATTGGTTCTTTTTTAAAAACTATTTTATCAAGGACGGTTACATATTTTTCATTTTCTAATTGTATGATCAAGCCTGGCAATCCTGCAAATCCATCAGGACCAGCGGAGACGGTAATATCGATAGCGTACCAAGCAACGATAGCTTGTTCAATAACACCACTTCTTCCTTCTTTTATAATTGTTGTTTTTGCTTTGTAACATGATAGTCCATTGATAATCAATTTTTCTTTAGTTAAAACCCAATCGTATGATGAAAAATCTTTTTCAATAAGATAAGTCTGCCCCGAGATATCTGTTTCAGTGATAACTTTTTTCACCTTAAAATCATAATAGATATCACCAGAATAACCAGAAGTAATTTTGGCTATTTTTACCGAAGCAGAGTTTCTAGAATCGTTGGACATCGATTCTACTTCTCTAAAATGAGCAACTTCGGGATTAAATAGCAATTCAAATTTTAAATCTTTCATTTTCTCGCCAATTTCCTTAAACGTACTGTCGGAATATAAATTATTTAAAGAATCCATTCTTTTCGTATAGAGTTCAGTAGGTGTTTTTTTATAATAAGCCATCCCACTTTTTTGAGAGAAAGCTGAATATATGCAGAAGAATAAAAGTATTAATAATTTGTTTTTTAGTTTCATAATTGTAAAATTTAAATTGAAACGTAGTCAAAATAAAATTTGTTTAATTTATTTTAACTACGTACAATAAGAGTAATAATTAACTTTCTATGTTACAGTTATATTTTGTAATTATGTTATTTCTGGTACTCCTCCTGATTCACACTCGTCAAATAATACGAGAAATACTTGATGCTCTTCAGCATGAGTAAGATCTTGCACAAATCCTATACGGGTTGCCCTTTGATCTGCATAAGTATAACAGTCGACAGAACGTAAATTCGAGATGCTCGAGTTCAATAGACTTACAGCACTTAATGAACTAGACATTAATAACACTACAGTCAAAACACTTAAAACTTTTTTGATAATTTCTAAATTTAAACCCATGCTCTATTTTTAACATAGGTCGGTTAATATCAAATTAACAAGGCATTTAAAAAATTACAAGGCAAGAACAAGGCTAAAAATTACAAGGCTACAAGATTTAAAAAAATAAAACCAACGC
>JAWUWM010000108.1:0-59109 GCA_034111845.1 Psychroserpens sp.
TCATTGAGTTCTACAATATTAATAATCCAGATCAATTAAAAACAGTCAGGCAATTAACTGTTAATGGAATAAATGAAGATGGCGAATTACTGGAAAATATAAGTCTTGAAAGTGCAAGTCCAAGTTCAATTAGTCTACCCTTAAATTTTGATTTAGAAGGTGAAGAAACGGTTACTAGATTTCAGTTAAAACTAAACTCTGACTTTGATGTAGATGACTCAAACACCTCTAACCCCGACTTTATTGAAGTAAGATACACACCAGAATTTATTTATGTATCACGCGCCTGCGGATATAAAAGTATATTTAATTTAGCAGAGGTACCATTTAAAAAAGATGGTGAAGCAGAAGGTGACGATGATACTTGGATTAGAAGTTTTGAAATAATTAATGAAACTATAGAAAATGAAAACGCAGCACAGATTTATATTTATCATTAATTTGATACTTGTGATGCTATTTTCATTAGCATCTCAAGCACAAACAGGTGATACCGAAAAACCTGCAGACACCTTAGTTTTTAAGCAAAAATACGGACTACGATTAGGTGGTGATATTGGAAAAATAGCACGATCTTTTATCGATAAAGACTATACTGGTTTTGAAATTAATGGTGATTACAGGTTGACTAAAAAACTGTATATCGCTGGTGAGTTAGGTACTGAAGAACGCAGAATAGCATCAGATTTTTTAGACGTCACTGCAAATGGAAGTTATTTCAAAGTAGGTATTGACTATAATACCTACACCAACTGGTTAGACATGCAAAACATGGTGTATACAGGTTTTAGGGCTGGTGTGAGCACATTTAGTCAAACTCAAAATCAATTTACGGTCTATAATACTAATCAATATTGGGGAATCCCTACGACCGATATAGTACCAAGAGAGTTTAATGGACTAACAGCAATTTGGGCAGAATTAATTATAGGTCTAAAAGCAGAACTGTTTACAAATTTATACGCAGGACTTAACATTCAAATTAAAGCAATGGTATCTCAAGACCAACCTGTAGGTTTTGAAAACTTATATGTACCTGGTTTTAATAGAACTTATGATAGTGGACGTTTTGGACTTGGTTTTGGCTATACGATATCTTATCTAGTCCCTATTTTTAAAAAGGATAAAAAGGTAGCTGTGAAAAAAGAGGATTAATAATAATAACCGTTAAATTAATTTCACAAACAATATAAAACTAGTCTTCAGCCTAGTTTTATTAATCGCTTTTCAAATGACCTTGACTGCATAACATACCAATATCTGGAAAGATGGAAAACTTACCTTTATTTCAAAAGACAAGGTAAATGGCGAAAGCGACGAAGATGCTACTGATTATGACGCTGGTAACCCTGTAATTGGCATTAATATGGAAATTATTAACTATACAGATCAAATAGACAACTACTTAAATGATATACAGTTTTCTTCGATTGAAGGTTGCTAAGACATGAAATTAGAATTAAAAAAATAGGTCCTTCTTTTTTAAATAAGCACACAAGTTTTTATTCTATTTGCTATGATGAAGACCATAAAGAAACCGTAATCAATGCTGTTATTCACAGCGACGATATCAAAAAGCTCTATGATATTGAATTATACTACTATGACATCTCTATCGCAGAAGGGTTAGAAGTTTTAAAATCTATTACCTTTTTGGATGAATAATAAAAGTTTTTAAGGCGTTTAAACTAAGCACTAAAATCACTACTCACTTTATTTTGAAAGTCTTATAAAGGCTTTACTTTTTCATTAATCGTAATTTTTATTGATAATTTTAAAATCTTTCTAGACAGTAACTACATCATGTATTAATTCCCAATAGTTATAGATTGCATCTTGCTTTTTTGCAATTTCTAATTCTATAAATTCCGTTTTTGGTTTGAATTCAAATGGCGTTTTCTTTGACTTTTTTTTATCACAACTGAATAGCACAGAAAATATTAAAATTAAAATGAGAAGTTATTCCATTGTTAGGTATTCAACTGGCTAGTACCCTTGATATAATATCTATTGATCACTATCAGTATTCATATATTTCCCTTTTTTACTCCCTTCATACATCACGTATTTCACCAAACGCGCTTCTAATTTAGCATTCACCAAATGAATTTTACGAGAAGGCCTTAATCCAACATGTTTTAAAGCTTCAAGATTGGAGGTAATAAACCAAGCATCTGTTCCAGGGTAACTTTGTTTAAGGGTATCTCCAATATGTTTATAAAATGCTTCCATATCGATATCTAAACGCTCACCATAAGGCGGATTAAACACCATGTGTAGTTTATTCTCTCCTCCTTTTTGTGTCTTAAAGAAATCCTCGTGCTTTATTGTAATAAACTCATCTAAATGAGCATTCTTTATATTTTCTTTAGCTTTTGCAACAGCACTTGGTGACTTATCATAGCCAATCATTTTATGATGAAAATCTCTAGTTTTACTTAATAATGAAGCTTCAATCTTTTCAAACAACTCTACATCCCAATCACTCCAGCGCTCAAAAGCGAACTCCTTACGCATTAAATTTGGTGGAATATTACAGGCAATCATTGCAGCTTCTGCCAAAATGGTGCCACTTCCACACATAGGATCCATAAAATCAGATTGACCATCCCACCCAGATAACATGACTAATCCTGCAGCCAATACTTCATTTATAGGTGCAATATTAGTCGCAGTTTTATAACCGCGTTTGTGTAAAGACTCTCCAGACGAGTCGAGTGATATCGTACAAACTTGTCGGTCAATATGAACATTTATTTTTAAATCAGGAAAACGTAAATCAATATTTGGTCGCTCCCCATCAGTATCTCTAAACTTATCTACAATAGCATCTTTCGTTTTGAGAGATACGTAGTGAGAGTGGGTAAATACTTGAGAATTTAATGTCGCTCCTACCGCCAAAGTACCAGAGCATTTCATGTACTTATCCCAAGACATTTTATACACTTGATCATAAAGATCTTGTTCATTAAGAACCTTAAAGGTTTTAATAGGTTTTAGTATTTTGATCGCAGTACGAAGTCCTAAATTCGCCTTATACATAAAGCCCTTGTCTCCTTCAAAACTGACGTTTCTAACGCCTTTTTTAACATGCACCGCACCTAACTGTATAAGTTCTTTTTCTAGTAACTCTTCAAAACCAAATAAGGTTTTGGCCACCATTTTGTAATTATCCTCCATGAACATCGTCTATTGTACCAAATAAACACTTAAACAGTATAGAAATTAATCAACCATTTTAAAGTGCATTTGGTATTAGCTTACAAAAATAAAGTATTTTTGTGCCAACCTAATGATATTAATAATGAGATTCCCACTTTGGTAGGAAATGTATATGACAAAAGACACTCAACACTGGTATGCGTCGTGGTTTGACTCTCCGTTTTACCATATTTTATATAAAGATCGTGATGATACAGAAGCGCAACACTTTATGGATAATCTTACGGACTACCTCAATATTCCTGAGAACGGTGAGATTTTAGATTTAGCCTGCGGAAAAGGTAGACACTCCATTTATCTTAATAGTTTAGGATACAATGTGACAGGTGTAGATTTATCTGAAAACAGTATCGAATACGCTAAACAATTTAAAAACGAAACACTTCAATTTGAAGTGCATGACATGTGTCAACCTTATAAAAAGCAGTTTGATGCCGTTTTTAATTTATTTACAAGTTTTGGGTATTTTGAAAATGAAGAAGACAATCTAAATACAATAAAAGCAATTCATTCAGATTTAAATGAATCTGGTTTTGGGGTTATTGACTTTCTAAACAGTAATCAAGTCATCAATAATCTAGTTGATGAAAATGTAAAAACTGTTGAAGGCATAGATTTTCATCAAAAAAGAAGTGTCGTAGACGGTTATATTGTAAAAGATATCTCTTTTACTGCAGATGGTGAAGCTTATAAATTTCAAGAACGTGTTAGAGCGTTTACTTTAGAAGATTTTGAAGCACTCTTTGCTAAAGCAGGAGTCTATTTATTAGATGTATTTGGAGATTATAAATTAAAGCGATATGACCCAAAAACATCAGAACGTTTAGTCATGATATTTAAATAATGCAGTCGTACTTACTTCCTATACTAGCAGTTGTTATTGGTGTTTGTTTAGCATTCATAACTAAAAAAGATAAATTATCTTATACCAAACTCCTACTCTCTTTTAGTGGTGCTTTTTTATTAGCACTTACCCTTTTTGATTTACTACCAGAAGTGTATCATCATCTTGAAGCAAGAACCACAGGCTTGTGTATCATGGGTGGAATTTTACTTCAAATAATTTTAGAGTTTTTCTCAAAAGGTGCTGAGCATGGTCACGTTCATATCCACAAAGATGAAACTGCATTTCCATGGATGCTTTTTGTGAGTCTAAGTCTGCATAGTTTCTTAGAAGGATTCCCAATCCATGAGCACAATGACATGGTTTATGGTGTACTCATTCACAAAATTCCAATTGCAGCATTAATATCTGCATTTTTATTACAATCTAACTTTAGTAAAGTTCAAGTTATAAGTTTCTTGGTAGTGTTTGCAGCGATGACACCTCTTGGCACTTTTATTTCTAATACTTCGGAAATATCCACAGATTACCTTACTATGATCAATGCGATTGTTATTGGGATCTTTTTTCATATTTCTACCACGATTCTTTTTGAAAGTAGTGAAGGACATAAGTTTAATTTGTCTAAACTGATAGCAATTATTTTAGGAGTTGGGATTGCTTATGCGATATAAATACACTATTAAAATCAATGAACGAATTGGCTAAAATCGGAAAGAAACGAACCATACTAATATCCATTAGCGTATTTCTAATTTCTCTTCATACAATATATTATTACCATTCACTTAGACCAGATTTAGATGGTTTGAAACTTTTACAACAAATAATAAGATTTTTATTAACTGTTGGATTATTATATGCTGCCTATATTGGAAAAAAATGGGCTAAAATAATTGTTGTAATACTTTTCTCTATAACTGTTTTAGGAGCAATATTTGGTATCGCAACCACTTTAGAATTACCTTTTATCAATACGGTACCTTTTTACGTAATGATTTTTGTTTATGGAAATGGTATTTCTCATTTTGGATTCTCTAAAAGTTATAAAACTTTTTTTGACTATCAAAATCGGATAAAAGGTAACTCTAATTAAGAATATATTAGTTGATCAAAACTATAAATTTCAACTAGAAAACAAAATCAATAATGTTCTCAAAAGAAGAAAGTCGTAAATTAAGAGAAGAGTTCTGGACCAGTTTCGGAAAGTCGTTTCCTAGAAAATGGATTCTTTACGATACAAAAATCAAAGGATTTTCATTCAAATTTGATTTTGATGTCAAAAAATCTTTAGTGGCTTTGGATCTCGAGGACGATTTAGAAAAACGAATCAAAAATTGGGAAAAACTCCAATCTCTAAAATCTATTTTAACTGATGACTTCCTTCCTGAAGTTGTCTTTGAAGAAGAATACTTTCTAGAGAACGGTAAAGAGATTTCTAGAATCTACGTACCACTCGAACAAAAAGTATCTATTCATAATAAAAATTCTTGGCGGGATGTGATGGTGTTTTTTAACCATACTATGCATCAATTCGAACTGTTTTTTGAAGAATATCAGGATATTTTAGAGGATTAATTTTATATCTTTAAAAGATTTTTCTAAAACCTCTCACACTCAAACTAGCCGCATTTTCAGTCAGTTTAGCAGTTAAAGATCAATGTGTCAAAAGCTTTTTATGAAACCTTAGGTTTTACCTTATTTGGAGGTCAGTTAGAAAAGAACTATATCATTATGAAAAACGGTAATTCGCTTGTTGGATTATTTCAAGACATTTTTGAGAATACTATCATCACATTTAATCCTGGTTGGGATGAAAATGCAAACCCTATAGATAAATTTGATAATGCGAGAACCATTCAAAAGCATTTAAATCTAAAGACATTAAATTAGAAACAGAAGCCGATGAAACGACATCTGGTCCCGCAAGTTTTGTAGTTCTTGATCCTGATGGTAACTCAATTTTAATAGATAAGCATGTTTAAATCACATACCCATAAATCATAAAAAAGTGGCAAATAGCGCCACCTAAAACGAATAGGTGCCAAATCACATGATTATAAGGGATTTTCTCTACCAGATAAAATATAATTCCTACGGTATAAAAAGTACCTCCTGCGAATAGAAGATAAAGTCCGTTGGCTGCTATACCCTCTGCTAGGGCTGTAAAATCAAAAATGATCAACCAACCCATTACTAAGTATAAGAGCGTCGAAAAAAGCTCAAAGCGACCAGTAAAAAACAGTTTTAAAATAGTACCACAAGCTGCAATTCCCCAAACGATCCAAAAAAGCATCCATCCCAAACTATCAGATAACATAATAATTAATACTGGCGTATATGTTCCTGCAATAAGGAGATAAATACTAATATGATCTACAATTCTAAAATAATGCCTTCGTTTTTCGCCTTTTACTGCGTGATAAAATGTGGATGCCAAAAAAAGGGTGATAATAGAGGCTCCATAAACAATGACGCTAAATAGCGCATAAGGAACTTCTTTTTGAAGAAAAAGAATAAGCATGACTAATCCAGCAATACCTAATGCAGCTCCTACTCCATGACTCCAGGCGTTTAAACGTTCTTCAAAAGGGGTTTGAATGCGCATTAATTATTGGTTTCTGCAGTTAATTTAGTGGTAATCCATTTATCTGACAAGTCATAAAAATCAAAATCAATTGCTGGCTTTTGACGCTCTAATTGTCGGTTTTGGAAGGCACGTTCTAATATATCTTCAATTAAAAAGTCCTCTTTTACGTCCATTGGATTAAATTCTTCCTTCAATGAGATATCAAACATGCTTGCGGTAGTATTAAACCAAAATGCGCGCCAACCACTTCGCAATTCTTTAATTAAGCCAAATGTGGTTGTCCCGGTTTGACGATGGATTAACTTTACAAGAATCTGACCTTCCGTGCGCGTAAGCTTCTTTAGTTCTCCAGAAAACTCGTCCTCAATGTATTTTTGAATGATTTTAGCATATCTCTTTTTCGCTCGCTTTCCTTCTAAGGTTTCCAAACGCTCAGTCAATGTCGTTAGTCGATCTGCCGCCAATTTTGCATAAGGGTATACTTTTATGGTCTTTCGTCTTAAAATCAAATAGGTAATACGGTCTTCTTTATTCGAGAATTTTAGTTTAGGGAGTAATAATACTTCATTTAAATCAATTGCAGTTTTTGGCAAGGAATCTCCATCCACCAAAATATATTGCACGACAGTGGAGTCTTGTTTCTCACGCTCTTTTTGAGCAGTAAGTAACAAAGGAAAACACAATATGATATATAACAATTGTTTCATAAAAATAGAGTAATCCAAAACTATTCCAATTACACTGTAAAATTAATTATTTACAGATTGTAAACCCTTAAAATCATACTAATATTGTGGATTGAGGTTTTTTTTCTTCGGAAATGAGCATTAAAAACAACTATCTGTCTTTTATAATTTAGCTACGAGCAATAAACACCAATAGTAGCAAGATGTTTATTCTATTACTTTAGGATTAAAAGGAATCCCGAAGACACCTTCTTCTAGTGTAATTTCAAATTCTTTTTTATCAGCAATTTTCATAAAATCATCGTAATTCATAAATAATCCATCGACATTATCGTCATAAGATTTATGCAAAATTCTACCACGAACCTCATAAATCTCATCATGCATAACAACCCAAAGTTTAGAATCTGTTACACCTTCATTATTAGTTGTTTCTATTGTACTTGCCAAGAATGTTTTTGTAAACGTTTTAGCAGTTGTCAATCTATTTACTTGCAAAGTGATAGTAGTCAATATGTTTGATGTAAAATATGAAAAACCAAAACCAAGTAAAAATATATATCCAATATGTATTACTTTAGACCACTTACCTTTATTAAATTGGGTTTTATTAAAGACAAACAGAAAAGTAATAGAAATTGATAAAAGTATAGATATTAACAAAAGAGACTGACGTAAACTAGCGATGTCAGTTGTTAAATAAAGTTCATAATCAGCAGGTAATAAAACAAAAGAGGATGTTATAAACAACATTACGACGATAATACCAAATACTGTTTTAATACGTCTATTTGAATATTTTATCATTTTTTTATAGTTCTGTTTACACTAAGTTACTCTAAAAAAAAACCTGTTAACTTTAAAATTAACAGGTCTTATCTTTATACACTTATAATTACAGCTTCTGCCTATTATCATCAGATTGTGTATCTATCAATTTATTGAAAGGATCCACACCCACTTCTGTAGGTTTCTCGTCTACAATAATTGATATTTTATTATTGATTTGTGTTATTTTATGCTTTTTAAGATATAATACACGTTCTTTTTTATTTCCATCGATATCATCTTTGGTAAAAATACCAATATCAATATAATCTTCTAATTTGACAGATACAATTTGTTTTTTCTTTCCCTCAGCTAAATAGGTAATAGAATCGCGACCAATTTCAGAATAGTAACGTTTTCCTTTTTCATTGTTTCTATATTTTCTAACATTGAATTCAATATCGACTTTGTATTTTCCATTATCCATTTCCGAAGAAGTAACATCAATAATACGGTTGTCATACAGGGTAATGGTCTCAAACATATCTTTAATAACATACTGTAAACTATCTGGAGTAACCGCTTTAATGTCATCTACAAACTCGGTTGCCACCGGATAAGGAGCGCCTTTAAATTGATACTTCTCAGCAAATCTTTTGATCACATTGTTAAAGGTCTTCTCCCCTAAGTAATCACTCATTGCATATAAAACTAGAGACCCTTTTTGGTAATGAATGTATTGTTGATTTTCATTGTACATTAATGGGTTTTCTTTTATTTGCTCAACTGTTCTCCCTAAAAGATAACCATCCATAGCATCTTTAAGAAATTTACGCATTTGGTCTTTTCCATTGGTTTTTTCTAAGACTTTAAGCGAACTATACTCAGATAAACTTTCAGAAAGTAATGTGGCACCTTTAGCCTTTGCTCCAATAACCTGATGTGCCCACCATTGATGTGCTAGTTCATGTGCTGTTATACTAAACGGGTAATCTACAGCATCATCATCTTCATCATCTACATCTGCTATAAATCCTATGGCCTCACTAAACGGGATTGTATTAGGAAATGCTTGTGCAAATCCACCACCAGTTCTAGGAAACTCTATAATTCTAGCTTGTCTGTGTTGGTACGGTGTATAATTGTCGTTATAATAATCTAAGCCTTCTTTTAAACCATTCATCATACGACCTACGTTATAATGATGAGCCGGATGATAATAGATTTCTAGTTTTACCCCTTCATGTTCATCGCGTTTCACCTCATAACGACCGCTTAAAAATGCATAGAAATTTAAGATTTTAGAATCCATTTTATATTGAAAATATTTTCGTCCATCGTCTTCCCACTCTTTAGTGAGATACCCTGGAGCAATGGCTATTTGATCGCTAGATGTACTCACTGTTGCTTCAAAATCTATCCAATCACTGTTTCCTCCAATATAATTATTTTCTCTAGCACCAGGCGCATCTTGATCAGGCCATATATCTTTAGCTGGTAAATCATATTTCTTACGCACCTGCGGATTTCGCAATTCACCTTGGTCATTGTAACCAATAGAAGGAAAAATAGAGTTATTTATAAAAGTTCCATTATCCACTACAGGAGAATTATTATCAAGAAACATATTAGGCTTATTATTGGTGGTAAACGTCATAATAAGTGTATCTCCTGGTTGCAAAGCCTTATCAAATTGATACATGCGATAGTCATACGCTTCATGATCGTAGACAATCTCAGTAGCACGATCTAACTCAATGGTCGTAGGTCTGTCTGGATAGTTGACATGTAAAGTATCTATAGCAACATCTGTTTGATTTATAAGCGTATAAGTGGCGCCTGCTTTGAAATCCCGTGTCTTTGGAAATATATCCATAAATGTATTTACAGCTACCAATCGAGGCTGAGGCACTTTATAAAACTTACTGAGTTCTTTTTCATAATTAACTACAAGTTCTTCTCTTTCTTTACCTGTAATGCGTTCATTATCTATATTATTGATTTTCCAGATATATCCGCCTAAAGCAAAAAATCCTAATAAGCCAAGTGTGATTACACCTATTAGTGGCTTTGTAAACCTCTTCCTTGCAAAAGAGAAACGTTCTTTTATATTTGAGCCCATTCCACGACGATAGAATATAATTGCTAAAACAAATAATACAATACCAAATAAAATCCAGTATAAGCGGTACGTAAAATATGCTGGGAGACCACTACCGTAACCATTCATATCACTAGGACTAGGTGAACCAGCACCTCTATTAAATATAAATTGACTTTGCTCTACGCCTATAGCATTCAATAAAGGTGGCAATCCCAAAGCTAAGACCAATAAAGTAATTAAGCCTAACCATCTATTTTTAATAAGTGTATGGATTAATAAAGACATTAATACCCAAGGAATAAAATCCCAAATATTAACAATGTATAAATCATATAAATAGAGTGGTAATTCAAATTCAAAATAACCATTATAAGCCTGAATGATAATTCCGCTTAATATAACTATCAATAATAGCGTAGCTACCATAACCACTATGGCTACAAATTTAGAAAATAGTAACACCCAATTTCTAGTCGCTGTTGTATCTACCAGCTGATTCGTGTGAGCTGATGTAGCTCTGTTCATAATCAATCCTGTGTATAGGTATATTAATAAGTACGCAAATGTACTAAAGATGCCTCCTGCAAATTGAAGCATCACCCAAGTTTTAGGTAATATATCGGTTCCATATTGCTGACCTGTAATTAGCATAGTGAGCAGTGAAAAGGCAAAAGCTACAGATGCGATTATGATAAATGGCCATCCTTTTACAATAAAAGCGATATCCGACTTTGCAAGTATCCAAGAGGTCTTAAGTTGACCTAAAAAAGAGAAGTTTTGAGTCCCTTTAGGCATAATGACTTTCTGTATAGTTCCAAAATTCTTTTTTGTGACGCGTTGCGCTTTTGCCTTTACAAGGGAAACTGTCATAGGATTTTGTGAAAACTTAAACTTGAATAGCACACTTACAAATACAAGAAGAGCAATGCCTAACCATATTAAACGGTTGTACAACAGTGTTCCAGTTACCGGAATAAGCTGTGTGCTTTGTTCCTCAGGTGTCCAATACCTAATTAGGTTATACGTAGCACTATCCCCGGTAGGTTCCAGTAATTCTACCCAAAAGGTATCATCCATAGTCGGCAGACTTGATTGTGCTGCAAATTGAAGAATGATCATTACCAAAACAAACATAAAACCAATGTTCACATTTCGTAAGAAAGCAGTTATTGCAAAGACTATAGCGCCATAAAAGAATACATTAGGAATAATATAAACTAAGAATGGTTGTAAATAGTTCATGATTTTAAACGGTCCTACCAAATCTGCATTTGCCCCTGGTAAATAAAATCCCAAAGTAAGACCAATAGCACTTGCTATAATTACAAGCAACGTTATGGTCATACCAGCAGAAAATTTTGCCAATAAGTAATTGACTTTCGTTAGTGGATATGAGTAGAGCACGTAATGCGTATTATTCTTAAAATCACGTTGTATCGTACCACCAATAATAGTAGGTATAAGCAAATATGTAAATATAGCAAACAAGCCCAAAAGACTATAGATTCCAACTGCACTATTCAGTTTTATTGCACTGGTAACGGTTGCATTATCACTATCAAAAACACCTACTGCAAGAGCAGATAATCCTATTGATAGCAAAAATAGTATACCAGCATATATGTAAAAAGCAGGGTTCTTAAACCAGGTTTTTATCTCGTGTATATAAATTGTTAAAAACATAATTAAGCGATTTCTGGTTGAGCGACAAATTTGTCATTACTTAAGGTTGTAAAGTACACATCCTCTAAAGATGGTTTCATTTTTTCAAAGGCAGCTCCAGGAGACACATCTGCATAAACACGTACATTAAGCATATTGTCTTCATTATAGTTAGAAGAAATAACATTGTAAGTGTTTTGCATTTGTTCAATCGCTTCACGCTCAACAGTCGTCATCCAGATCTTATCAGATAAGGCTGCAGTCATTTGTTTTGGAGTGTCTTGGGCTAGTATTCTTCCTCCATTTAATATCGCCATATCTGTACATAATTCTTTAACATCATCTACTATATGAGTCGAAAAAATTACGATATGGTTTGTTCCTATTTCTCGCAGTACATTCAAAAAACGATGACGTTCTGCTGGATCTAATCCTGCAGTTGGTTCATCTACAATAATCAGTTTAGGATCATTTAATAATAATTGAGCAATCCCAAAACGTTGCTTCATACCACCAGAATATCCTGCGACATGTTTATTGCGTACTTCACTTAAATTAGTAACTTCAAGCGCCTTATCAACTAAACTATTTCTCTCTTTTTTGTCGGTAATCCCCTTTAGACTTGCAAAGTAATGCAATAAATCATTTGCGCTCATTTTAGGATATACACCAAACTCTTGTGGCAAATACCCTAACACTTTGCGTAATGACATTTTATCTTCTAATACATTGATATCTCCAAACATAATAGAACCAGAATCTGGACTCTGTAACGTTGCTATCGTTCTCATTAATGACGATTTACCTGCTCCGTTTGGCCCAAGAAGTCCGAACATCCCTGTTCCTATTTCTAGATTCAAATTATCAATGGCTTTGACTCCATTTTTGTATGTTTTAGTAAGATTTTCAATGACTAATTTCATTATCAATATATTTTAGATAGTTAGGATATTGTGGTATTAGTGTAAAAATAATAGAATTTGTTACATAAATCTTTTCCGAAGTAAACTAATACCAATTATTACTCAAATTAGCTGTAATAAAACTCCCTTAATCCCTTTCTTATTCAACATAAAAAGAAATCATTACTGACACTATGCTTTATTTTTAAGTTTCGCGTAATAAAAAGAAATGACTATTTTCATTGACAGCAAATTCAAATATTAATTGGTATAACCCGATTATTCCTTTTATTTTTACTGAAAATAGAAATACACAAAACTTATGGCTTCAAAAAGTATATTAAATAAAAAATCACTTGATTTCCTAGAAAAATATCTGAACAATGCTGCTCCTACTGGTTATGAATGGGAAGGACAAAAAGTTTGGATGGAGTATCTCAAGCCTTATGTTGATGAATTTATTACAGATACTTACGGAACTGCTGTTGGTGTTATCAATCCAAAAGCTAAGTACAAAGTCGTTATAGAAGGTCATGCCGATGAAATTTCTTGGTATGTGAACTATATTTCAGACAACGGACTAATCTATGTGATTAGAAATGGAGGAAGTGATCATCAAATAGCACCAAGTAAAATTGTGAATATTCACACTAAAAACGGTATTGTAAAAGGTGTTTTTGGATGGCCTGCAATTCATACGAGAAACAAAGCAAAAGAAGAAGCGCCTCAGCCAGACAATATTTTTATTGATTGCGGTTGCGAGACCAAAGAAGACGTTGAAAACTTAGGAGTACACGTTGGTTGTGTCATTACATATCCTGATACATTTCATGTTCTAAACAAAAATAAGTTTGTATGTCGTGCTCTAGATAATAGAATGGGCGGATTTATGATTGCAGAAGTTGCTCGTTTACTAAAAGAAAACAAGAAGACCTTACCATTTGGTTTATATGTAACAAATTCTGTGCAAGAGGAAATCGGTCTTCGAGGCGCAGAAATGATTACACATACGATTAAGCCAAACGTTGCAATTGTTACAGATGTAACTCACGATACCACCACGCCAATGATCGATAAAAAGAAAGAAGGGCATTTAGAAATGGGTAAAGGTCCTGTGGTTGCTTACGCTCCTGCTGTACAGCAAAAGTTACGTGATTTAATTACAGAAACTGCGACAGAAAAGAAAATACCTTTTCAACGCTCTGCCTTATCAAGAGCAACAGGAACAGATACAGATGCTTTTGCATATAGCAATGGTGGTGTTGCTTCCGCATTGATATCATTACCTTTACGTTATATGCACACCACTGTTGAAATGGTGCATCGCGAAGATGTTGAAAATGTGATTAAGATGATTTATGAGACCTTACTTAAAATTAAAGACGGTGAAACATTTTCTTATTTTGAATAACTAGCTAATCTGTATTTGACATAAAAAAAATTAAAAGCCTCTTCCTTTGATTACTTAGCGTAATCAAAGTATAGAGGCTTTTTTTATAACTCCTATTCTATTATTAATTCTAGAATAACTTTAGTAGATTTATAACACCAATTAAAGAAACTGCTATGCCTTTACAACATCAAAAACAACGCTTCGATATCCCTGAAGACATTACCTATCTAAATATTGCATCACAATCACCAGCTTTTAAAGCTGTTTATGACGCAGGATTAGAAGGTTTAAAACAAAAAAACAGACCTTACACCATATTAGGTTCCGATTATTTTGAACCTGTTGTAGCGCTCAAAAAACTGTTTGCAGAATTAGTGGATGTCGATGATTATAATAGAATTGCAACTATCCCTTCTGTTTCGTATGGAATGGCTACAGTGGCTAACAATATTACCTTAAATGAAAGTGATGAGATTTTGGTTATTGATGAGCAATTTCCAAGTAATTACTATTCTTGGAAAAATTTAGCAGACACCTATAATGCCACAATTAAAACCATTAGTCCAATAGATGGTGAACACTGGGATACTACTATTTTAGTTGCCATAACAGATAAAACTGCTGTTGTTGCCATGGGACATATACATTGGTCTAACGGAGATTTATTTGATTTAAAAGCCATAAGAAAAAAAACAAAACAACATAAAGCTTTGCTTATTATAGATGGAAGTCAGAGTGTTGGAGCTTTACCCTTTTCGGTTAAAGAGATACAGCCAGACGCCTTAATTTGCGCTGGATATAAATGGTTGTTTGGACCTTATGGTTGCGCTTATGCTTATTTTAGTAAATATTTTGATCATGGTCAACCTTTAGAGGAAAATTGGTCTAACAGATTGGATAGTGATAATTTTGCGGGCTTAACCAACTACCAACCACAATACAAACCACTAGCAAACCGCTATACAGTTGGTGAAAGTGGAAATTTTATTTATGTCAAAATGCAAATCGCAGCCTTGAAACAAGTTATAGAATGGACGCCAAAATCGATACAGGCGTACTGTCGTTCAATTTCAATAGAGGCCACACAACAGCTCATTGCTTTAGGTTGCGAAATTAAACATCCTGAGCATAGAACTCATAACTTGTTTGGTATTAAAATTCCAGAAGAAATAGATCTTAATACACTGAAAACCGCATTGCAAAAGCAGCACATATTTGTATCCTTTAGAGGCGCTTTTATTCGTATTTCATGTCACTTATTTAATACGAAACAAGATTTTGAGAACTTAGTTAACTGCATCAAATCGGTACTTTAAAAAAACTATATTGGAAGAATACATAGACATCGTAGACAACAACGGAAATCCAACAGGAGTTTCAGTTCCTAAATCTGAAATTCATACAAAAGGGCATTTACACAATACAGCGCATATTTGGTTTTTCACTTCGGAAGGGAACATCCTACTTCAACAACGTGCAGCTACAAAAACTATCTGTCCGTTACTTTGGGATGTGTCGGTTGCTGGGCATATTGATGCTGGCGAAACCCCTAAACAAGCTGCTGTTAGAGAAGCTAAAGAAGAAATAGGAGTAACTATTTCCGAAGACGAATTAATAAAAGTTGGCGTTTTTGAATGTTTCAATACGCATCCCAATGGGATAACAGACAATGAATTTCATCACACCTATATCGTGGAGACCACTTTATGGATAGAAGATTTTATCAAGCAGGATGAAGAAGTTGAAGATTTAAAATATGTTTCTATGTTTGAGTTTCATGAGATTTTAGACAACATTGGTGTGAATAATCACTTCGTTCCTTCCAATAAAGACTATTACAAACGCGTAATCGAGGCTGTTTTAAATAAAATAACTTAACTTTTTTTACTCATTTTCGTTCATACTAAATCTACTTATACTCGCTTTTGCTCCAGTTTTTATAGTCATACTCTATGTCTATTTTAAAGATAAATAAGACAAAGAGCCTAAACGTTTGCTATTTTATAGTTTTCTATTGGGAGCAATCGTGAGTATTATTGTTACCACTGCAATATACATAGTATTTGAAATGGTTTTGCCACTCAAAGATGAATTTAGCGTTCCACAACAATTTATAAAAGCATTTCTAGTAGTAGGATTAACTGAGGAGTTTACTAAATATATAATTGTTCGCTTTTTTAACCAGCCAAAAAAATAATTTAATGATCCGTTTGATGGTATTATGCACGCAGTTATGCTGTCTATGGGATTTCCTGCCACAGAAAACATAATGTACGTCCCAGAAAGTGGTTATGCAACCGGATTCCTAAGAGCATTTACTGCAGTGCTTGCTCATGCCACTTTTGGGGTTTTAATGGGCTTTTTTATGGGGAAAGCCAAATTCTCTAAAAACAAAGCTGTACTTAACTTATTAGGACTACTTCTGGCAGTAACATTTCATGGGTTTTATGATTTTTTCCTCTTTATCCACTTTATTCTTGGCACCTGGACTGCTACTTTTATATCAATAATTATAGAGTTTATATGGTCTCATAAAGCCATTAAAAAACATTAAGAAGATTCCCATTTTAATCCGGAAAACAACTTATAATATCTATAAAAAGTTTTAATTAATTGGATACATTTTGACATTTACGAAAACGTTATATTTCATTATATTTACATTAAATTAAAAACATCATTTAATGAGTCAATCCTTTAAAGTAAATGTCAATACGTCCTTAGATTTTGATATTTCAGAAACCGAAAGCTCCCAACTTAACAGCATTAAAACCTCAGATAACGACTATCATATTTTATATGATAATACGTCATATAAAGCTGAAATAATGACTTCAAGCTTCAATAATAAGATAATTGAAGTAAAAATAAACAATAGTACCTATAAAGTAAACATAAACAATACATTAGATTCATTAATAAAAGATATGGGCTTTGAATTAGGAAGCTCAAAAATAGTCAATGATATCAAAGCACCAATGCCTGGATTAATTCTTGAAATTAGTGTAACAGTTGGGCAAGAAGTTGAAGAGAACGATACGCTTTTAATCTTGGAAGCTATGAAAATGGAAAATGTATTAACGTCTCCAAGGGCAGGTGTTATTAAATCTATTTCTGTAGCAAAGGGAGACGCTGTAGATAAAAACAAATTGCTGATTGAATTTGATGCATAATCACTTATTAATATCTTGTATCGTTTCATAAAGCTTCGGTATAAAGGATTAAGGTTTCCGTTTTCACGGAAATCAAAAAACACATTTTTTGAATGAAAAAAATACTAGTAGCAAACAGAGGAGAAATCGCCATACGTGTGATGAAAACCGCAAAGAAAATGGGAATCAAAACCGTTGCTATTTACTCCACAATAGACAGACAATCACCTCACGTTAAATTTGCTGATGAAGCCGTTCTTATTGGGGAAGCCCCTTCTAACCAATCCTACTTGTTAGGTGACAAAATCATTAAAGTCGCAAAAGAATTAAACGTGGATGCTATTCATCCTGGTTATGGGTTTCTTAGTGAAAATGGAGATTTCGCAGAGGCTTGCGAAAAAAACGACATCATTTTTATTGGTCCAAAATCTCACGCCATTCGTATCATGGGGAGCAAACTAGCTGCTAAAGACGCTGTCAAATCGTACGATATACCAATGGTTCCAGGGACAGACAAAGCCATTACAGATATTCCTGAAGCTAAAAAAATAGCAGCAAAAATCGGATTTCCTATTCTAATAAAAGCGTCTGCTGGCGGTGGTGGAAAAGGAATGCGTGTTGTAGAAAATGAAGCTGAGTTTGAATCTCAAATGGATCGCGCAATCAGTGAAGCGATCAATTCTTTCGGTAATGGCTCAGTATTCATAGAAAAATATGTCGCATCACCTAGACATATCGAAATTCAAGTGATGGCAGATTCACATGGCAATGTGATTCATTTATTTGAACGCGAATGTAGTATTCAACGTCGTCATCAAAAAGTCGTTGAAGAAGCACCATCTAGTGTGCTTACTCCAGAATTACGTCAACAAATGGGTGACGCAGCAGTAAGAGTAGCGAAAGCCTGTGATTATGTTGGTGCTGGTACTGTAGAATTTTTACTAGATGAGCACCTCAATTTCTATTTCTTAGAAATGAATACACGGTTACAGGTAGAACATCCTGTTTCTGAAATTATAACTAATACAGATTTAGTAGAACTCCAAATTCAAGTGGCTCGTGGTGAAGTGCTTCCTATGAAACAAGAGGACTTGAAAATTCATGGTCACGCTCTAGAATTGCGTGTCTATGCAGAAGACCCACTCAATAATTTCTTACCAAGCGTAGGAACTTTAGACACATACAAGCTTCCCGAGGGCAAAGGGATTCGTGTTGATAATGGATTTGAAGAAGGCATGGAAATCCCAATTTATTACGACCCTATGATTTCTAAGTTAATTACCTACGGAAACACGCGTGATGAGGCTATTTCGTTAATGAAAACTGCCATTTCGAACTATCATATAGAAGGGATTAAGACGACTTTACCATTTGGGACTTTTGTTTGTGAACATGAGGCTTTCCGAAGTGGGAATTTTGACACCCATTTTGTGAAGAACTATTATTCACCAGAACAATTATTGGAACAACAGAAAACCGAAGCTAGAATTGCTGCTTTAATTGCAGTTAAGCATTATGTTGAAGAGCAGAAACAATTGAAAATACCGAGTTAATCACAATTATCAGTCACAGTATTCAGTGCAACTCAACCACTAATAAAAACAACACACCATTTTTATGGACGATAAAATAAAAGACCTAACCGAAAAATTAAGATTAGCCCATTTAGGAGGTGGTCAAGCTAGAATTGACAAACAACACGAAAAAAAGAAACTGACCGCTAGAGAGCGCGTTATGTACCTTTTAGATGATCAATCTTTTGAGGAAATTGGCGCTTTAGTGACACATAGAACTAAGGATTTTGGCATGGAAAACCAAAAGTTTTATGGTGATGGTGTAGTTACAGGATATGGAACAATTGGCGGTCGTCTCATCTATGTTTTTGCTCAAGATTTTACAGTCTTTGGAGGCTCTCTTTCTGAGACGCATGCAGAGAAGATTTGCAAAATCATGGATTTAGCAGTTAAAATTGGTGCACCTATAATTGGACTTAATGATTCTGGAGGTGCCCGTATACAGGAAGGTGTGCGTTCTCTTGGAGGTTATGCTGATATTTTTTATCGCAATGTACAGGCCTCTGGTGTGATACCTCAATTATCTGCAATCATGGGCCCTTGCGCTGGTGGTGCCGTGTATTCTCCTGCAATGACAGATTTCACCCTTATGGTTGAAGACACGAGTTACATGTTTGTCACTGGACCAAATGTCGTAAAAACAGTAACTAATGAAACGGTGACGTCTGAAGAACTTGGAGGCGCAAGTACACACTCTACAAAATCTGGTGTTGCTCATAAAACATCGTCAAATGATGTAGAATGTTTAGAAGATCTTAAAACACTTTTAAGCTACTTACCTCAAAATAATACAGAAACGCCTGCGCTACTTCCTTTTAAACTGGGAGATGAAGTGAGAGACAACTTATCGACTATAATCCCTAATAATGCCAATAAGCCTTACGATATGCATGAGGTCATCACTGGTATTATTGATGAAGATTCATTTTATGAAATTCATAAAGACCATGCTGAAAATATACTTGTAGGTTTTGCACGACTAGGAGGTAGAAGTATTGGAATTATTGCCAATCAACCCCTATTTTTAGCTGGTGTTCTAGATGTTAATAGTTCTAAAAAAGCGGCACGTTTTGTTCGTTTTTGTGACTGTTTTAATATTCCGTTGTTAACCTTAGAAGATGTACCAGGCTTTTTACCAGGAACCGATCAAGAATGGAACGGAATTATAGTTCATGGTGCAAAACTATTATACGCATTTAGTGAAGCTACTGTGCCAAGAATTACAGTAATTACTCGTAAAGCTTATGGAGGTGCTTATGATGTCATGAACTCCAAACATATTGGTAGTGATATGAATTTTGCTTGGCCTAGCGCAGAAATTGCAGTTATGGGCGCAAAAGGTGCTGCGGAAATCATCTTCAAAAAAGACATCAATGCTTCTGAAGATAAAGAGGCTACATGGAAAGAAAAAGAAGCTGAGTATGCGGAGCTTTTCGCCAATCCTTATAGTGCCGCCGAACGTGGATTTATTGACGAAGTTATACTTCCGAAGGACACACGACGAAAGTTGATTAAAGCATTTGCTATGCTAAAGGATAAACAAGTGGATAGACCTAAGCGTAAGCATGGGAATATTCCTTTATAAAACAAGAAATCACTCAAAGTCGGGTAAGTTTTAGTTTTTTAAAATTAAATGTGAGATAATATATCAACCACAGACGCCATAATATATTCAACGCCAATAGCGATAACAATAAACCCAATAATTCTAGACAACGCATTGATACCAGATGCTCCTAAAAACTTCACAATAAAATGTGCGCTTTTTAACACTAAATAAATTGATAGTGCTGCTAGCACCAATGCACCAAGAATTATTAAGACATCTATAGTACGTTGATATTCTTGATTATAGGTAATGAGTAAAGAGATGGTTCCAGGACCAGCCAACATAGGTATAGCTAAAGGTGTTAGTGAAATAGCATCTCGAGAATGAATATCTTCCTGCACTTTCTGCCGCTTCATTCCTTTATGCTCCCTAAACTTACCAGTTAACAAAGCAAAACCTGAAGAAGCGATTATTAAACCTCCTGCAATTTTTAAGGCATTTAAGCTAATCCCAAAAAAAGATAGGATATAATTTCCTGCAAAAAAAGATAAAAGTAAGATTACGAGCACGTCAATGGCTGTCCAAAAAGCGGTGATTGCGCGTTCCTTTTTACTATCCTCTTTTGTTAAACCAACAAAAACAGGGACTGTTCCCAAGGGATTCATAATTGAAAATAAGGCTCCAAAAACAACTAAAAATAATTCCATTTTTTTTTAAGTAAAGAGACCTTTATTTTTAGTTATAAGCTTTAAAATAATCTTATTGAACAGTTAACAAATTGTAAAATTTTTACTCTATTAATAGTCATTAATTTATCTTAGATAATATGCTTCGTATGTCCTTAAACAGATTTAGAACTATTTAGCTATCATATCAAAGAAAACAAAATTGCTAATACTTATGATTACAAAAAACAAGGCTCTTTTGATGAAGTTATTCTTTCAAGGAACACGCGACAAAAGTTTATCAAAGTGTTTGCCATGTTAGATGACAAAAAAGTTGATAGACCTCAGCTTACAGACGAAAAACATCTTTATAATTAATTAGTAAATAGCCCCTTATCCAAACCAGGAACGATTCGTAAAGCATTTTTGTAATACACTTTTTTAAGCACATCATCTGGCAAGTCTAAACCATACATTGGCCAGTAGGCATGATATTTTTTGTGATACGGAAAGTATTCATCTGCGCTTTCTAAAACTCTGAAATAGGTTGGAAACTCTTCTGGTTTCCAGCTATCCTTTCCAAAGAGAATACGATCTTGATACTTAATAAAAAAGGCTTTTGCAAAGCGTGGCTGTCTTCCCAACTCAGCAATAATAGCACCTATACCAACATTCATGTTTGGCATGTCATCTAACAACGCTCCTAATTTACCAAGATTATTAGCAAACCATCCCATGTGTGCATTGATAAAAGTTGTATTTGGATGTGCTTTAAACATATTATGCTGCTCTTGTATAATTTGCTCCCAAGGTGCAGGATTATTAGCCTCACGTTTACGACGCGGATGTGTTTTTAATTCTAACCATCGTTCATTATCGCCATCAAACTCATCCCAAAATGATTTAGGATCTGCAGCATGAATCAACACAGGAATTCCTAAATCTCCACAGGTTTTCCAAATGGGATTCAAACGCGCATCATCTATCGCTAAACGCTTACCATCTGCATCATTATTACGCAAACCAAGACTTTTATATACTTTGAGTCCGCGTGCGCCATTCTTAACATCCTCTTTTAATTGCGCTACCTTTTCGTCTATCCATCCTTCTGCCCCAGCGCCTTCAAAATTGATATTACAAAAGACCACAAAACGATTTGGGTAATTCTTATCAATATTAGCAACCGATTTTATAAGGTCATCTCCCGTTCTTCCGCTGAGATTGACCATAATTCTCATATTCAAAGTATCCATTGCTGCGATTACAGGCCCTAAATTTTGAGTTGGCATTTGGTATTGGTGACCATGCACATCAATGAAAGGGAATTTTGCTCTTTTAATTATTTTTCCGGGAACAACTAATGTTGATTTTGGGTTGTATTCTTCAAAAGATAACTCTTGAGAAAATGATATGAAAGACGCGCTAAGTAATAGTATTGATAGACTATAAAGTTTTATGTTCATGGTGCTGTTTTATGGTTTAAAGTTACATATCACATGTGATAGCACTATAGATTTAGCAAGTGTTTAACATCTAACCAATTAAAAAACACGTCCATAATAGTTTAAATCAACGATTTCACCTTTAGTTGTTCTATAGTCGTTACGAATAGTACCTTCGAGTTCAAATCCGTTTTTTAGAATGACTGCGAGACTTCCTCTATTTCTGCTATTAGCACGACATAGCAGTTTTATAAATTGATACTTTTCAACGATATGATCTACGACAAGACGAGTCGCTTTACTTGTAATACCTTGTCCTTCATAGGTTGTGTCAATGAATGAACCGAGTTCTGCTTTTGGAACATTCCAATCAATATTCTTAACATCAACCAATCCCACAAATGCATTTGTAGCAAGATCTGTAATCATATAAGGTAAATAACTCTTGTCTTTTATGCGCTGCTCAATTTCAATACAATAATTCATCGTATCCTCAAGTGTTAATGTCTTAGACACTGTTCCTGCAAAGAAGTCTTCCAATCGCACTCTATTACTATCAATCAAGCTAAAAAATGCTTCTCCTTCGTTGGGTTGTAATAGTTTAATTCTAAAATGATCAAAAGTCATCATGTGCTATATATCTAATAAACGCCTGTGATAATTTATTTGCCCCAAATGATATGCTAGATGTATGGTCAAATACACCAAGAAAAATTCTGTTGTCATATAATCTTCAGAAACACGACGTTTATACTCCTTTTGTAAATCAGATTCAGTTAACCTATTGATTACAGATTCAACAATACTTATGGTGTCATCGATTTGAATAATCAGTTCTGCTTTTGGTACATCTTTGATTGAGAACTCCAAGTCTCGTTGTCTTACATAACCCGAACCTCCTATAGTCGCACCAATAAAATGATTTAGATTCCCAATAAGATGTAATGCTAAATTTCCTGCGGAATTAGATATCTCATCATTTGAAATCCAAAGATTGTCTTCGTTTTGATAGGCGTCTATTTCCTGTTTCAATGTGTTTAAATCTCTATGGAATAGCTTTATTAAGGCCTCTGTAGTCATAAGCTCAATTCTTAGTGCACTATAAACATACTAAATCTTTGCTTGATACGTATATAAATCATAATAACGACCTTGAGATGCAATGAGCTCGTCGTGATTACCACGTTCAGCAATCTTACCATTTTCTATAACCAAAATTTGATCTGCTTTTCTAATCGTACTTAAACGGTGAGCAATCACAATCGTAGTTCTATCTTTAGTTAACTGCGCTAATGATTTTTGGATTAAAGCCTCACTCTCTGTATCTAAATTAGAGGTTGCTTCATCTAAAATAATAATCTTTGGATCTGATAGTATCGCTCTTGCTATTGCTATTCTCTGTCGTTGACCTCCAGATAATTTCACACCTCTTTCACCAATCAAGGTGTCTAAGCCTTCATCAAAACGATCTGTAAATTCATTAACGTAAGCTGCGTTAACCGCTGCTTGTAATTGCGATTCTGTAGCATTAGGCCTAGGGAACATAATATTCTGTCTAATCGTACCTTCAAATAAAAACTCATCTTGAAGAACGACTCCTAGATGCCTCCTAAAGCTTTTTAGATTTACTTTTGAAATATCTTCACCATCAATCGTTATTTTTCCATCTTTCGGATTTAAAAACGTAGCAGACAATCCTGCAATCGTAGATTTCCCAGAACCAGAGCTCCCTACTAGTGCAATAACAGAACCTGATTCTGCTTTAAAATTGATGTTATGCAAGACAGGTTTTCCCTTTTCATAAGCAAACGACACATCATTGAATTCTAATTCACCTTTGAAGTTTTCTAGTTCTATGGTTCTATTGGGATCATCTTCTTCCGCAGTCATATTCATGAGTTCTTCAGTACGGTCTAAACCCGCTAAAGCCTCAGTCAATTGACTTCCTATATTACTCATTTGCACAATTGGTGCTACCATAAATGCTAAAAGAAACGTAAACTGCAAGAAGTCACCAGGTGTTATTTCACCTTTAATCATGTAGTGTCCTCCAATTCCCATAATTCCAACAGTTGCTAAACCAATTAAAAACGTTGACGAACTTGTCATGATCGCTGTTGCTGTTAAACTCTTTTTTACATTTATAAAAATATCATTAACCCCTTTTTCAAATATTTTTGATTCTTGGTCTTCAGCATTAAATGCTTTTATAACACGAACACCAGCTAAAGTCTCTGTCAATCGTCCTTTAACATCCGCATTAATTTTACCTCTAGCTCTAAAAATTGGACGAATATATTTAAACGACTTTAAGGCTATCATTCCAAAAATAGACAATGGTATAAATGTGAAGAGGGTCATCCAAACGTTCATTTTCAATAAAATAACTAAGGTTAGAATTGCTGTAAATGTCCCACCAACTAATTGCACTAATCCCGTGCCAATTAAGTTTTTAACACCATCAACATCACTCATAATTCTAGACACTAAGGCTCCAGATTTTGTGTTATCAAAAAAGCTAATAGGTAAAGAGAGCACCTTCTTTTGTACTTGTGCTCGTAATTCACTTATTAGATATTGTGCTTGTATACTTAAAACCTTAGTCAATAGAAACGACGTTACAGCTTGAATTGAAATCGCAGAAATCACAACTATAATTAACGTATATAACTGGCTGTAATCTTTCTCAGGCACCACCTCATCTAGCAACACTTTACTTTGTAGTGGTAGAACAAAGCCCGCTAAACTGCGAATAATGATTAGAATTAAACCCAAAAACACCAGTTTTCGTCTCGGCCAAACAATAGTCTTAAAGGCTTGTTTTAAGGTGACTTTAGGCTTGGTTTTATTTGTAGATTCTTTTGCTTGTAAATGTCTCATATTTGAATTTGAAAGCACAAAGATACGTTTGTAAATTGAATCCAATCTTTTCAAAAGTCAATCATTTCTTAATTCAAAGTATCTCCACAGATACTCTGTCTTTAATCGTACTTTTGCACGATGCAAAACAAACCAACCTATAAGTTAGAATTTGTAGCACTTATGGCCTCTTTGATGTCAATAGTTTCTTTATCTATTGATGCTATATTACCTGCTTTACCAGAAATTGGTAATGCGCTTGGCGTGGTTGATGTCAAGGACAATCAGTTGATGATTACCATGATATTCTTGGGTTTAGGTTTTGGCCAACTCATATTTGGACCGCTATCAGATAGTTTTGGGAGAAAACCTATGGTTTATTTTGGGTTTTCTGTGTTCGTTATCGCCAGTATCATTTGCGTCACTACAGAGCGTTTTGAAGTCATGATTTTTGGTCGTATCCTTCAAGGTGTTGGTCTCTCCTCTCCTAGAACTATTGCAATTGCCATGACACGAGACACCTATAGTGGAGATTTTATGGCAAAGATTCTCTCTATCATTGTCATGTTCTTTATTTTGGTGCCTATCATCGCGCCTACCTTTGGGCAACTCCTACTCGACTTTTTTGATTGGAAAGCTATTTTTAATGCCAACCTCATTATAGGACTACTCATCGTCTTATGGTTTTGGAAACGACAACCCGAAACCTTAGCACCCAAAAAGCGAATTAAGTTCAAGCCTTCTATTTTTATTACAGGTACTAAAGAGTTTTTAAAACATAAAGACGCCATTGCATTCACTTTGGTTTCTGGTTTTATTACAGGATCTTTTATGGTGTATTTGAGTACATCTCAACAAATTTATCAAGACCAATACCAACTGGGTGAACTGTTCCCTTATCTATTTGGAAGTACTGCTTTTTCTGTAGGATTCGCAACGTTTACCAATAGTAGATTGGTCATCCGCTTTGGCTCTTTTAATATTGCCTATTACGCAGTAATTGCCTATGCTGCGGTGTCTTTATTGTATGTCGTCTTATTTAACTCTGGTGTAAATCCAAGTGTGCATGTATTGGTAGCATTCTTTTTAATGCAGTTTTTTGCGGTTGGTTTTCTCTTCGGAAATTTGCGGTCTTTAGCAATGGAGCCTCTTGGTCATATTGCAGGCATTGGTGCAGCAATCAACGGATTCGTTTCTACAGTTATGGCGGTTCCTATTGCGAACTATATTGGAGGTTTTGTTAAGACCTCTGTGTTACCTTTGTTTATTGGGTTTTCAATTTTTGGAGTATTATCCTTGTTAGTGTTTATTTGGCTGAAACGCAGACGTGGATTGGTTAAGGTTTAATTCGCTTTTCCATTCGTAATAATCAATTGCTCATGCGCAATTTCGATAGTATCTACTGCAACCTCATTGCCATCAGACTTTAAATCTGTACTTGTTATTTTGGTTGGCCAAGCATTATTAACTTGCCATTGCATAGCTACCGATCCGCTCTCATCTAACAGTCTAATCGTTATTGTGCGTCTTGTTATAGTATTCATACTATTTCCGCATGCCAATTCCAAAAGTCGTTATCGTTAACAAAAATGCCTCGTTTCATTGTTATATTGCCATGTTTGACAATTCCTGGCATTTTTTCAGTAGAAAATAATTTACTATTACTTTTTCTGTATTCTATGATTTGGTTTTCAACGTCCATCCCCGAAACTTCTTGAAATGCAATACTACTCATTCCTGTTCCTAAGTCGACTTCAAACCTAAACTTGGGCATTGGCCATACTGCAGCTTGAGCGCTCCTATCATCTGACATATTAAATGTATTAAATTTAAAAATTATTTAGAACTCCACATAGGGTTTGGTGTTGGATTCTTGTTTGATACTTCGTAAAACGTTTCTTTGATTTCTGAACCGTCAATTTCTAACATTGCAAATCCGTTAAGCACACGCTCTTTTTGAGAAGGTGTTGGATTCTCAGTATCTAACTTTGTGTGCGCATAATAATCTATTTCATCTATCATTACGTTTACACCACTTTCTTTTTTATAAAACCCAGAACCATTTCCAAAAGGCATAGACGCATGGCCACAACATCTAAATTGAGGTGTTTTATTTGTTGTAGACTTCGGGATTACAGTTCCATCTGAAAACTCAAGTTTTTCGGTATTGTATACAACACCATTATGTACATGTCCCCAATACCACATATCTGGCATCTGTCCGCCCAAACATTCCGTTACTTGATTCCATAATTTATGGTTCACATTTAACTTGTGATCTGCTACACCAATACCATTATGATGTGTCATTAACACTATTGGTTTTCCTTGTTTTGAAATATCATTTAAAAACTTATGCTGAGCGCTAGTCTCTATATCTCTATAAAGTGAACCCTTCATATATAATGCGCTGTCATCATGATACGCAGAGTCTAGACCTACTAAAATCCAATTTCCAATATCTATAGAGAAATAGGTACGACCACGTTGCCCTGTAAAAAGAGGAGTAGATAAGCTCTCCTTATACAACCCTTTTGCGCCATCATACATTTCATGATTACTATTCATGGTATATAAATTACTCAATGATTTCTTTTCTAAAATTTTGACTAGATTTTGTTTTTCTTCATTGTTTGTGCCTGCGTAATAAACATCTCCCAAATGAATCACATAATCAGGGTTTAAACTTTCAACACCATTAATTACTAATTCTGCTGGAGAATATTTTAAGTCACCATCTTGCCATATTCCAGTTCCCCAATCACCAATAATTGCTATTTTCGCTTTTGAAGGTGGAATTATTGGATTTTTAATTGGTCTAGGCTCTTCGACAAAATCGTGAATACCAAATGGATCTATATATTTATGATAAGCGTACAATACGAGCACTACTGTCCATAAGAGGTCTAACTGACAGTATTTTGAAAAATAATACAGTGTACCATCTTCTGCAACAAACTCATTCAAAATGAGCTCAATTATAGTCTCTATTTTCTCTTCGGTCCCTGTTAAAGTTATATCGATATCACTTTTTGGGAGACCATGTTCGCGAATCTTTTTTGTTAAGAATCCTTCATCAATAAGGTGGTTTATAATAAACAAGGCTAGCATATTCTCCATGTCATGGACATAACCTTCAGTTTTATAAGTGCTATTTGTATGGTAACTTTCACAGGTCTTTAAATAAGACCCAAACTCGATTAGATGAGATCCTGAAGATTTAAGTACCTTTTCACTAATATCATTAGTGTATATGGCATTGATCTCATCAAACTTTTGAAGTTCTTCGTCTGTAAACTTTAAATTACTCATAATTAATTGATTTTTAGACACTAAAGGTCTAAAAAAAATAAGATTTATACAATAGGTAGAAATACGTGATTTTGGAATATTGTCCTTCTCGGTATTTATTTGGTTAAAATGAAATCGATGAATTAGTAATGCATAATCTTCAAAAATCGATGCAAACAAATCTGTTCAAAGGTTCTAATAGGTTGAAAAACCGCATCCCTAACCATCTATAATAACAAAAAATTAAATATTTTCAATATTTTTTTTATAACTTAATAATCAATCAAAATTTAAAAATTATGAAAAAAAATACGTTTACACTTGTACTAGCGCTAGTACTATTAAGCTTTAACTTACATCCACAACCATTTCCTGCTCCGTACTGTGAGATTTTAGATCCAGATGGTGTAACTGTTGAATAAATTACAGCAGTTAATTTTGCAGGAACTAGTTTTACTAATACTGATTTAAATTCTGTTCTAGTAGATCAAACTTCCACTAATATATTTGTGGCGCAAAATGGAACCTATACTATTCAAGTCGAAGGCAATATAGAAGGTGATTTTAACACAGATATTGTTGCATTTATAGATTGGAATCAAAACGATATCTTAGATGATGCTGGTGAAGTATTCAGTATAGGCACACTATTAAATACAGATGGTAATGACAATACGTTCGTCTCAATGGATATTACTGTTCCTCATGATGCGGTAATAGTAATAAGACGTGTTAGAATTACAAAAACGTACCAAGATGCTGACTCTCCCGCAGAAATAAACCCTTGTGGAATTCAATTTAATCCATTTGGCCAAGGAATATTTTCAGGTTTCGGTCAAGCCTTAGACTTCACAATAGATGTAGGCACTTTAGGTGTAGAGTCCTTTGATGAAGCGTTATTGTCTATGTACCTAACACCAGTTAAAGATATTCTAAACATAACCTATAAGTCTGCTTTAGATCGTGTAAAAGTTTATAATCTTTTAGGTCAAAATATCTATGAACAAAAAGCAGCAACACCTAATCTAGAACTAAATATGTCGTCTTTTACTTCTGGTTTATATATCGTTAAGCTTTTCAATAGTAATACACAATATAGCTTTCGTGTTGTTAAAGATTAGACATCAAATTAATAATCTGTGACTTCAATATCCTTGTAGAATTACTTAAAGATGATAAAACTTAGTACTACGTATTGTGCTACGTTTTATTGTTTTAATTACACATTAGGTTATTCAATCTTTTTTCCTGGTAAGATTTGCCCATTTTGTAACAAGGTCAAACTATCTATTGTTCCGTTGTCGTTGGTATTAAATTCTACAGTGGCTTTTACAACTTTATAATAAAAGCTGTTTTCTCCAGACGCATGTAATTCAAACTGAGATTGGCCACTTAATTGTGCAAATAAATGTCCATCTTTCGTAATAACTTGAAGTATAACGCCAGGTGCTAACTCGTACTTACCGGCATAGGTTTCTAAAATTTCTGGTGCAATAATTAAAGTGACCTTAATATCCCTTAAAGTTTTAGAAATACCCAATATATTAAAACCAACAGCTCCCACGTTCTCCGCTGTATTTGTTAAGATCACAACGCCTTTATCTGTTCCTTTGATAAATCCTGCAAAAGAATGGTACCCTCCTGTTTGTCCGTTATGCCAAATGATCTTGTTATCATCCTCATAATGCCAAGCTAAACCTATTTCAAAATCATTACTTGCGTCTTTAAAAGCAGATTGGTGTGTCAATTGCATAGCGTTATATAAGTCACTATCTAAAACGCCCATATTGGCTTGTATAAATTTCACCATACCATTCGCGTTAGATTTAAGACCTCCTGCTCCTGCCATACTTTTAAAATCCCAGTTAGCAACTTCAGTACTACCTGCATGACCTTTAGCTAAATTAGTTGCCATAGATTCAGAAATTGTTACCGCAGTATAATCCATTTTTAATGGTTTCGCAATCGTTTCAACTACTAATTCTTCAAAGGTTTTACCACTTTGCAATTCTAAAATATGACCTAATAAACCCATACCTAAATTTGAGTATTCACTCTTAGTTCCAATACTCGTAATTTGATAACCAGATAGAAATGCATATAATTTCTCATTGGTATAATCTGCAAAGGGATTGCTCATATCTTTTGGAGCAAAATTAGAGGGCATTCTTGGCAAACCAGAAGTATGTGTTGCTAGATGTCTTAATGTAATGACCTCATCATTAGAAGAAGGTACTATTAATGTATCAGGAAGATACTTAGAAATGGGATCGTCTAAAGACAATTCTCCTTTAATGATCTTATCTGCTAAAATGATTGTTGTAAACACTTTAGAAATGGAGCCTATTTCAAAGACTGAGTTTTGATCAACATCAGTTCCATTTGTAATAGCTGTTTTACCATAGTTGAAGTACTCCACATTATAACCATTAATAATGGCGACTACGATACCCACATTATAATCATTATCCACACGAGCCTTTAAATGATCTTTTAGGTTCTGCGGAATTGTAAGGTCTTGGGCATTGACAACTAATGACACCAAAAGTAAGACTAGGAAACTAGTTATTTTCTTCATTTTAAAACAATTAAAAGTTACAAGTACTTGGACGCGAGAATGCAGATATTGTTACAAGGCAATATAAATCCCACAATTAGAGCCTTGGCATTACCTCTGTTTTATGGAACCTTGGAGGAGCTTCAAGTTTTTGCGTTGAATAGTTAATGAGTTTAATTTGTAAGATTTAAAACTGTCGCATTTCGACTAAATCAGCCCTAAATCTTTTGCTATTGCCACTAAGTGTATGGCGTTATTGGCTTTAAATTGTACGCGCAGTTTATTTAATCGCTTTTCTATGGTACTCAAACTATTTGGAGAAATATCATTGGATTTAAATTTGCTACTAATCTCATCTTGTGATAAGCCTTTAGATAATAATTTCATAAGATGCACGTCATAATCTTCAATCTCTAAATCAATTCTTGGTCTAAGCGCTCCAGAAACCTGGGGTGATAAAAAGCGTTGTCCTTGAAACACCGCTTTTATGGCGTCTTCTAATTGCTTAGAGCCTTTACGATCTTTACAGACATAGGCATTAATATTATGACTTTTAATCAACTGACGTACTTTTTGAAGCTGGTCTTTCATAGAATATACAATAATAGATAGATCAGTAAACTCTTCTCTTAATTTCTCAATTAGTCTTTCTCCCGAATCTAAATCTACATTACGATGGTCTTTTTTAAACGATAAATCTGTAATGAGTAAATCATACTTGGATTGATCTAGTTCTCCTCTTTTGATTTTCAAAAAGGCATCATCACAGTACTGGGTTTTTTGAATATGATGAACACCAAGCGATTCTAAAATATGTACGATACTTTTATTAATATCGTCATGATCATCCACAATTAAAACTTTTTGAAACATATCTAAATGGTGATTTTTGTTTTAAATCCTTTATTTAATTCTGAATCAAAAGTAATCGTTCCTTTTATTGATGCGATACGGTTTTCCACATTTTGTAATCCTGAGCCTTTTTTAAGATCACAACCTTTACCGTTATCACTGCAGTTAATACCTATTGTTTTGCGGTTAGTTTCAAATGCTAAAACCACGATCTCAGCCTCGCTATGTTTTTTCATATTTATGAGTAGCTCTTGCAAAACTTTGAAAATCGTTATTCGTTTTATGTCTGAAATCAAATTCCAATCAACTTTAGAAACTCCTTTGGCAATAACATTAGTATCTGCATCATTAAAACTTAGTATTAAATCGCTTAATATATCCTGAAAATCGCCTTCTAAATCTATCAAACTGTGTTCTTTTGATATGTCCCTGGTTTTAATATAAATCTGCTCTATATCATCTATGAGCTCATCATTAGATTTTGTGCTTTGTAATTTTGTCATGACTTGAAATACATCATTAGCGATTTCATCATGTACTTTTTTTGAAATACGCGACTCTGTATTAAACACTTGTTGGAGTTTGTCTTTTTTGTGTTTGGTTTTGATTAAGAAATATATAAAAACAGAACCTAGCAGTACTAAAATTCCAAAGAAAATGTAAATATTCTTTTGTCGCTTTTTATCAAATTCACTTTCTTGAAGCTCTTTTTCTTTTTTATTGTAATTATATTTTGCCTCAGAATACTTATTACTATTAATTTTATCTGTAATTGTCATACTATCTACAATTGCAACATACTCTTTACTTCTTGAAAAATAACCATGATTAATCATATCTGTAATAACAGCTTTTTTATATTTCGCACTTTTACTATTATCAGCAATTCTCAAAGCCTCTTCTGTGAAACGATTATATAACATTGGCTTATCATTTTTATAATAGTGATTTGATAGGTTTATGTAACTCGATATAATACCTTGTTCATAATTATATTTTTTTCTAATCTCAAGTCCTTTTTCTAAATACTCTAATGCCCCAGAGAGTTCAAGTTTAGATTTTATATCACCCAGATTATCATATAAGCGAGCAATTAGAAGTTCTTTATCTCTTATTAAATTATCACCAAAGACGTTTGAATTAATCGCTTTATTTAGAGCCTTTTCATATTCTATAATTGCAAATTCTTTATTATCCAATTCTAAATAAACCCTACCTATATTACCATAAACTTTGGCTGTATCTATACTCGTTATAGATAATTCAAGAACATTATTATAATAATTAATTGCATTATCAAAGCGTAATAACTCACGACTAACAATTCCTAAATGGTTATAAATACTAATTTTATTTTGCTGAGTAAGTATACTTTCTTTAGTTTCATCTATTAATACTAGAGCTTCAATAAGTGTTTTTTCTGTATCGTATATAGCTCCTAGTTTTCTTTGCACATCTGCCAAATAATATAAGCATATAAATAAATCATAATCTTCACCCGATTTTATCAATTCAATTTTTTTATTTTTAAAAAAATTATAAGATAAAATAAGTTCAGTATTGTTTTCAGGATTTTCAATATAACCAATGAAAATCTTAGTGCTATCTATCGTAGTTTTTTGAGCATTTAAAGTCATACTTAATCCTAAGAACAAAAAAAAATAGAGGAATGAAAGTGTAGTATTTTTCATTCCTCTAAAGTACTAACTAATTTTTAATCTAGCCTTAGCTGCCAACTTCATCTTCTCCTGGTGGCGGAGGTGGTGGAGGCGGAATAGTTGATTCGTCATCACAACAAGCTTGTTCGTTGACTTGATCTAAAATATTTTCTGGTGTACATGAGGTGTAATTTGCTCCAATAAAAAGAAGCGCAAATAGATATATTATTTTTTTCATTATTTCAAAATTTTGCAAAAGAGTGGCTGTCTGAGAAATCTCAGATCTTTATAACTACCATCCTTTCTGGTTTATACTATTTTATTTTTGGGAAGAGGAACACCTGTATTGTAACCGTTATTAATTGCTTCCCAAACAATCAAAACAGGCTACTTTACGGTTTTCCGTATAAATCAATTTTGCACATTAGTTATGTTAGCTCTACATAATTAAAATTGATTCTTAAACAAATGTATACTGGTCTAGGTGCGCTGTTGTACTGAAAATCCGAACATTCCGAAGAATCTTAAATATTCCTTTAAAAACTTAAATGACCGTTTATGAAAACCACGAAAACCTATGAGACTATTATAAAAGATAAATATCTTAGAGATAAAGATTTGGGGCAACTCAGACCAAACCTTATTAATCTAACTCGCGGTAATATTAGAATTGTATGTTTAAACTTAATTGACGAGAACTTATCTATCACTGATGAAAAAGTATTCAAAAATTATTTTAAAAATGAAACAGTACACGATTTACGACGACAAGTAGAAGATTACGATATTGAAGGGTTTAGACCAATTTATAATTTTCTAAAAGGAGACACTGAAACTATTCAATCTTATAATGCTCTAGAATTAATAGCAGTCCTTATTAATTTCCATCCAAGACCATACAACTACTATAGAAATGAGAACATTGAACCGAAAGAAACTGAAGCCACTGAAACCACTGAAGCCACTGAAGCCACTGAAGCCACTAAAAGTTTAAATTATGTTTCGGATTTAGAAAATGGGACTTCTACAATTGTTATAAAGCCAAAGAATAAAAACTTCTTTTTTTGGTATAGTAACGCATCAATAGCCAGTAAAATTTTGCTTTTTTCTGGAACTTTTTTACTTATTACATTAATAAGCATTTCAACAAAACACATCCTATATAATGAAACGAGATGGATGGTTTGGCAGGATGATCATTATGTAGAGGTCGCTTTTGATTCTCAAACCTATTATATAAACGAGCTTAAATTATATAAAGAAGATAGAATCCTACATTTTAGAGAAATAAGTGTCACTTGTGACACTATTTTTTTTGATAAGAATGGAGATGTGAAGTTTTGGTATGGAAAAAACACCGATAAAGCTTTAGAGTATTTTACTGCACTAGGTTTACATCCAGAAACGGGAAAAACACTGAAACCCATAACAAAATATATGATTGATACGCATATATGTAAAGAGCCTCAGCAGTAACTCAAAGACTAGACTTTGTGGGTCATATCAATTGGTCTTTCGCATTAGTGATTGAACCATTGTTGGAGCTCATCTTTGATAGCGACTGGTGAAAGCACGACGTTTTGCATTTTGATGCAAAAGGGAATGCCCAAAACATAAAAGAGATTGCTTCGTCATGCTTCACTTCGACAAGCTCAGCGTATCAACTCGCAATGATATTACAAGGCCTTGTCGATAATCTCCTGCACACATTCTGGATTTAGAAGCGTGCTGATATCACCTAAATTATCAGACTCCTTATGTGCTATTTTTCGAAGAATACGTCGCATAATTTTACCGCTTCGTGTTTTTGGTAAACCATCAGTAAACTGAATTTTATTTAGTTTTGCAATTGGACCAATACGATCAGAAATGAGTTGGTTAATTTCTTTACGCAAGTTGTCATGGTTTCTACCTTCTCCTGCATCTTTTAAAGTGATATAACCATATAACGCACTTCCTTTTACATCATGCGGAAAGCCTACAATAGCGCTTTCTGCAACAGCTGGATGCTCATTAATAGCATCTTCAATTGGTGCTGTACCTAGATTATGACCAGAAACAATAATAACATCATCTACGCGACCTGTTATTCTATAATAACCAACTTCGTCTCTTAAGGCGCCATCTCCTGTAAAATACTTGTTTTCATACGCAGCAAAATAGGTATCTTTATAACGTTGGTGATTTCCCCAAATTGTTCGCGCAATACTTGGCCAAGGAAATTTTATACATAATCGTCCTTCCACTTGATTGCCTTTTAGCTCTTGACCTTTTTCATCCATTATACAAGGTTGAATACCAATAAATGGCAAGGTTGCATACGTAGGTTTTGTAGGTGTTACATAAGGAATTGGAGTAATCATAATTCCGCCAGTTTCTGTTTGCCACCATGAATCAATAATTGGACTTTTACCTTTACCTATATTATCGTTATACCAATGCCAAGCTTCTTCATTAATGGGTTCGCCTACGCTACCTAATACTTTAAGCGAAGATAAATCATATTTCTCTACAAACTTTACGCCTTGTTTTGCTAAGGCCCTAATAGCAGTTGGTGCTGTGTAAAACTGATTGACTTTGTGTTTTTCTACAATGTTCCAAAAACGACTATAATCTGGATAGCTTGGTACACCCTCAAATAGCACTGTTGTTGCTCCATTGCACAACGGACCATAAACAATATAGCTGTGTCCTGTAATCCATCCTATATCTGCAGTGCACCAGTACACATCATTGTCTCTATATTGAAATGCATTTTTAAACGTATAGGCTGTATATACCATATAACCAGCTGTAGTATGAACCATTCCTTTTGGTTTTCCGGTTGACCCAGAGGTATACAAAATAAATAATGGATCTTCTGCTTGCATGACTTCTGCTTTGCACTGATTTGATGCTGCATCTAATAACGGTTGTAACCATTTATCACGACCTTCTTTCATGGTGATGTCTGAGTGAATTCGCTTTGCGACTAGCACGGTTTCAACACCTGGACAAGATTCTAAAGCCTCATTGACAATACATTTTAAATCGATGGTTTTTGCACCACGATATGAGCCATCACTTGTAATTACTAATTTACAATCACTATCATTAATTCTAGTAGCTAATGCTGTTGCAGAAAAACCTGCAAAAACTACAGAATGTATAGCTCCAATTCTAGCACAGGCTAAAGTTGCGATGGCTAATTCTGGAATCATAGGCACATAAATACAGACACGATCTCCTTTTTTTACACCTTGTGCTTTTAAAACATTGGCAAATTGATTGACGCGATGATATAGTTGATTATAAGTAATATGCTCTGCATCGTCATCTGGATTGTTAGGTTCAAAAAGAATAGCGGTTTTATCTCCTCTAATTGCTAAGTGTCTGTCTATGCAGTTTTCTGTAATATTAAGTTGAGCACCTTGAAACCATTTTACTTCTGGTTTTTTGAAATCCCACTCTAAAACAGTATCCCATTTTTTTCGCCATAAAAAATGTTCTTCAGCTATTTCTTCCCAGAAACTTTCTGGGTTTCTAACAGATTTCCTATAGACTTGGTAATATTCTTCTAAATGTTTTATGTGGTAATTACTCATAATATATTCGTTTATTTTTTGTTAGACACTGCAAAAATTAGACAATGTTTAGTAAAAGCAATCTCAGTGTGAATCCAGTTATATTTTATTTATAAATCCCAATATTATGGGTTTGATACATGATTTTTATGTCGTCTATTAGTTGCACATCATCAATAATAGATGATAATTTTACTATTGCAAAACTTGCTACACTAGAGGCAACTTCTTAACCTTCTTCATTTAACATTTGAATATCATATCCACATACAGGATAGCCTGCAGATCCTGTTTTCATTCTAGTAGGTCAACACCAACGATATTTACTAGCATTGGCCTGCCTTTTTTAGTTTACCACAAATGCTCTAGTACAGGTACTTTAAGTTTTTTCCTGTTCAATGCAATGTAGTTACTTCACAACGCTCCAACCAAAAAATTGATATTTTAAACAAGATACAATGTTTAACACCTATTTTAAATTTCAATCCGTATAATTTCTAATCATCATTAAAACGCGTTAGAATCGAATTTACAAATCTTAGCACCCTTAAAATACTGTTAATAGGTATTTTATGATCAGGAAACCTTTCCGATAAAAAAGACATCCTATTTGTTTAGAGTTTTACCTTGAAATGATATCTTAGCATTCTTAACTACTATTTATGATTAAAAAAAATATAAGTATCATACTAATGGTACTAGTTACAACTGTTGTTTTTTCACAAAAACGTATTGAACCAACAGATGAAGATAAAGCGAAAGCAAAAGCCCTAAAAGTAGAATTCCCTGATGACGATGTCGCCCTAGTTTCTAGTGTAGACTATGTCACTTTTGATCTCAATAAGCGTGATGACAAAGTAACTGTTATTCATTCTGCTAAAGAGAACATGATTAATATTGATACGCGTGCAGATCTCCAAAAATATACTTTTTATGATGGTGAATCTACCATTGAAAAATTTGAAATCTTATATCGCAATGAAAAAGATGCTCCATTTTATGTGAAAGATGAAGCCTACAAGAGCAATGATTTATTTCATAATGATAGTCGTGTTAAGTATGCTACTATGGATTTTCCGTTGAGAGGATACCGCTATTTAACGCATATAGAAAAGCATTATAAAGATGTTAAATATTTTACGAAATTGTACTTTAATGGTCAATATCCAACAGTAAAAAAAACAATTAAAATTGAAATTCCTAATTGGCTAAACCTCGAACTAAAAGCGCTTAATTTTGACGGTTATGATATTAAGAAAAAAGTGACTAGTAACTCAAGAGGAACTGCTAAAATACATACCTACACACTTAAAAATGTATCTGCTATGTATGATGATAGTAATGCTCCTGGACCTACTTATATATATCCTCACCTTCTTATTTTAGCAAAGACCTTTAAAAATGGTGATGATACCGTTAATTTATTTGATTCTACTCAAGATTTATACAACTGGTATAAATCGTTGGTTAATAGTCTTGAGAATGATAATACAGATATTAAATCTAAAGTTGTTGAGCTAACTGAAAACGCAACGTCTGACGAAGAAAAAATCAAAAACATCTATTATTGGGTACAAGACAATATAAGATATATTGCTTTTGAAGATGGTATTGCTGGTTTTAAGCCTGATGAAGCTGCTAACGTGTTTAATAAACGTTATGGTGATTGTAAAGGGATGGCGAATCTCACAAAACAAATGCTTATTGAAGCAGGCTTTGATGCGCGTTTAACATGGATTGGCACTAAGCACATTGCTTATGATTACTCCACGCCTAACCTATCTGTAGATAATCACATGATTTGCAGTTTATTTAAGGATGATGAGATTGTATTTTTAGATGGTACTGAGAAATTTAATTCATTTGGTGAATATGCAGACCGCATACAAGGAAAGCAAGTACTCATTGAAAACGGAGAGGACTTTATTTTAAAATATGTACCTTCAACTACTGCTGATTTCAATAAAGAAAAATTTGCGTACAACCTAGAACTCACAGGTGAATCTATTACTGGAAATGCCATTAAAGCGTATAATGGAGAAAGTAGAGCAAGCTTATTACATTATTTCAATGGTCTTAAAAATGACAAAAAAGACGAATTTCTAGAGTATTATCTCAATAAAGGAAATAGTAATATTAAAGTAACTGATATTGAAACTTCAGATTTATTAAACCGCGATGATACTATCGATATTGCTTATAACATAGATATCAAAAACGCAGTATCCTCCTTTGATGGTCAAATTTATATAGATCTTGATTTTGATAAAGAATTATCTAGCTATACCATGGAGAAACGCAAAACGGACTTCATTTTTGGCACTAAAAAAGATATAGAATCAACGACGCAACTTACAATTCCTGCTGGTTATTCTGTAAGTCATTTACCCGAAAACATTAATGTGTCTAGCGAGAACTATGATATGCGTGTGAATTTCACAGAAGAAAATAATACATTGATTTACAAGAAACGTTTTAAAATTAAAAATGCTAAAATAGAAATCAACGATTTTGAGGAGTGGAATGGTTTTATCACCAAACTCAACGCTATTTACAACGAACAAATTATCCTAACTAAAGACTAATATTATGCCTAAATTTATACTAACCCTCATTCTCGCGTTTTCTATTTCTGGATTTTCACAATCTAAAGAAGAATTGGCTGCAAAAGATTTTTTCTGGGGTGCAAAAGACACTTACAAAGAGGCTTCTGATATTCCTGAGAAATGGACTAACGAATCTGCAGTAATTATTTATAAAAACGTGAATTACGATTTCCATAGCTTTGGAAAGAGTGTGACGTATACGAACTCCATAAGAAAACGTATTAAATTACTCGATAAAGCTGCGGTTGAAGAGTTTTCGGAATTCACATTTACCAAACGTTTTAGATCGTCTAAAGGTCGTTTTTCTTGGAAAAGAAAAGGAAACACGTATGTGGGTGTTAAAGTTGTTAAACCAGACGGAAAAGAAACAGAAATTGATGTTGAAAACGAAGCTGTAGAGGTTGATGGCGAAACTAAATTAGCAATCTCTAATTTAGAAGTAGGCGATATTATAGACTATTACTATTACAAATTGGAGCCTTTTAAATCTACTTATGCTTTTGGATTTGATCCTGTAGAAACAAGTCTAGGGGAAGACTACCCAATTATGGATTTGAAACTGTATTTTGAAACCGAGAATGATTTCTTTATCAACTTTAATTCTTATAACGGTGCTCCAGATTTAAAACAAATTATTTCAGAAAAGAGAAGTATTAGACGCTATGAACTTACAGAGAGTAATATCGCTAAAAGTGAATATACGCGTTGGTTTTACCCGTTAGTAGAATCGCCATCATACAAATTTCAGGTCTATTTTGCGCGTTCTGGTAAATTTGAAGATCGTGCGTTAGCCTTTTTACCAGAAGATGAAGACATCATAAAAACGAATGTGACTAAAGAAGAAGTTCTTGATCTTTATGATAACCGTTTTAAGCCAGATGGAGATATAGGTGATGTTAAAGACTTTTTCAAAAAGAAGACTTTTGATAATGATGCCCATAAGGTAACTGCTGCCTTTTACTATATGAGACATTACTATTTAACACGATTTGTAGAAGGGTTTTTCATTAAAGAAGCAAAAATCACGTCCTATCCATTTATGGTTTATGGTAATAACATTGTATTCATCCAGAATGAAAAACAGTTTATTAGACACTTTACTGAATTTTTAAAACGTGAAAAAATTGATTATGAAATCGTCGTTGGACAAAAAAGATATGATGGATCTTTAGAAGAGTTACTTATTGAAAAAAATGTTAATGTAATGGTTAAAGTCAATACTGCAAAACCATTGTATGCTTCCTATTTTGGTCCTCACACAACTATTAATGAATTTCCACCATTACTAGAAAATACAGATGTCTATTTATTATCGGCCAGCAGGAATAGAATTGACCAAGTAGCGACAGGAAAATTGCCACCCTCTACCTATCAACAAAATGAGACTAAAAAAGATATGACCATTTCATTAAATGATGATTTTTCTGAAATTACCCTAACCTCTGTTAATAGTTTTAAAGGTCATGAAAAATCAGATCAGCAGTACGATCGTTTATTATATAGTGATTATGTCAATGAAGATTATAAAAAGTACGAAACGGAATCATGGATTGAGCTCGTGCGCAGAAAAAAAGATAAAATCAAATATGCTAAAGAATTAACAGCGCTAAACGAAAAGCTTAGAACAAAGCAAAAAGAACGTTTTGAAGAGACTGCAAAAGGCGAATACGCTTGTGATGACATTGAGGACTACACCTACTCTATTGACGCCAATGGTCGTTTTAGTCTAGACTCTTACTTTACATTTACTGAAAGTTTTAAAGCTAAAAACGCACTAATCAAAAAGGCAGGGCCTAATTATATCATGGAAATTGGAAAGCTTATTGGTGGTCAAATAGATTTAACCGAGAAAGAACGCGACAGAAGTGCAAATATTTACATGACGTATCCAAAAAGTTTTAATTACCAAATTACGTTAAACATCCCAGATGGTTATACGGTTGCTGGACTAGACAAACTAAATAAATCTGTAGATAATGAAACTGGGGCCTTTATAAGTACTGCAAAACTAGAAGGAAACCTGCTCATTATTAACACCTCAAAACAATACAAAAACTATTTCGAACCCAATAGTAATTGGGACAAGATGATTCTATTTTTAGATGAAGCGAATCAGTTTACCAATGAAAAAATATTATTGAAGAAAGGATAACCTCCTAAATAAAAACAAAATACTTAAAACGCCTTTTCAAATTTGAAAAGGCGTTTTTTTATTGTTTGTTTGAAGCCTTTAGTCGTTCTCTATACCCTTTAATCTCCTTCACTACTCTTGGCGCCATAATAATAGTCGCTACCATTGTTGGGATCGCCATTAACGCAAACACACCGTCAATAAAATTAATCATCGCCTCAAATGGTGTTGTCGCTGCTAATATGATACTAAAAATATAAAGGTATCTGTAATAGTGTTTTTTATCTGCTCCAAAGAGAAATGAGGTACATTTTGTACCGTAGTAAGCATAAGAAAACAAAGACGATACACTAAAAATAAAGATACAAATCATAAGTAGATATTGCCCATAACCAGGCATCGCAGCTTGAAATGCAGATGCCGTTAAGGTGACTCCGTTACCAGATGTTGTTTCCCAAACTCCAGTTACTAAAATAGCTAAAGCTGTAAGTGTACAAACAATTAACGTATCAATCACTGGGCCCAACATAGCTACCAAACCTTCGCGCACGGGTTCATTCGTTTTTGCAGCGCCATGAGCCATTGGCGCAGTACCAATTCCTGCTTCGTTTGAAAATGCGCCACGTTTTACTCCTAATAGAATGAGAGCACCCAAAACACCTCCTAAAACGTCTTTATTACTTTCAGGATCGAGATAGTTAGCTTGAAAAGCATCTGTAAAAATCATGAGGAAGTATTTTGGAACCTTGGTGTAGTTGATTGCTAATATAATCAAGACCAAAATAAAATACAGTATCACCATTGAGGGCACCATTTTAGACGCCATATTACTTATTCGCTTTAAGCCTCCAAGAATAACAATACTCGTAAAGATGACTAATACTGCTGCAATAACCAGATTCGTATAAAGCGTAACTTCTACTCCGTTAGGAATTAAAATAATGTCGTTTATAGCTTGTTTTAATTGATTAACGTTAACAACAGGTAGAGCGCCTAACATTCCGAAGAAAGAAAACATAACCGCAAGAAATTTCCAATGCTTCCCTAAACCTTCTGTAATAAAATACATTGGTCCACCTTGTAAATCGCCGTTACTATCCTTACCTCTATACATAATTGCCAATGTAGACGTGAAAAATTTAGTACTCATCCCAACAATAGCAGTAACCCACATCCAAAACATGGCGCCAGGACCTCCAACCGAAATCGCTAAAGCTACGCCCGCAATATTACCCATACCAATGGTTGAAGACAATGCAGTTGTTAAGGCTTTAAAATGACTAATTTCTCCTGGGTCATTTGGATTATCATACGTACCACTCAGTACTTTTATAGCGTGACCAAAGAACATAAACGGTAAAAACCTAGAGATAATGAGTAAGTACAATCCGCCTCCGATGAGTAAAATTAAAAGCGGAATACCCCAAGCCAATGACGAAAATTGATTGGTAATTTCATTTAAATAGTCCATAAATGTATTGTGATTTATCCTTCCAAGATATTAAACTTAGGCAACATAAAAATTAAAAGTATCTTTATATTTTTAATTGAATCATTTTTGAAAACTAACCGACTCTTTTTTATTGATGCAGTGCGTGCTTTCGCGATCTTAATGATGCTTCAAGGTCATTTTATTGACACACTGCTAGATCCTATTTATAGAGATGAGTCCAATGTTGCATTTCAAATTTGGTCCTATTTTAGAGGCATTACAGCACCTACATTCTTTACAATTTCAGGTTTAGTGTTTTTATATCTCCTTCTTAAAGCTAAAGATAAAGGCGACGACAAACCGAGAATAAAAAAAGGATTATATAGAGGACTACTTTTAATAGGGATTGGTTATGCGCTTCGTGTTGATCTATTTAGTTGGCTTTATGGCGATTTTAATACTTACATTTTTGTTATTGATGTCTTACAATGCATTGGTTTATCCCTCATTATTCTCATTGGGTGTTACGTTTTACTTCAAAAACACGTGAAATTATTATCTCTTTTATTAGTCGTTTTAGGATGTCTCTGCTTTGTAACAGAACCTCTATACCGAAGCTTGGATTTGGATCATATCCCTATCGTTTTAGCTAATTACATGACCATATCAAACGGATCTATTTTTACAATTCTACCGTGGTTCGGATTTACTGCTTTTGGCGGATTTTTAGCCACGGTATTCTTTTCTCACGTACATCGCCAAAGGTTTCGTTTAGTGACGGTTATTAGTTTTTTTATCTTTGGTAGTATCCTCGTAGAATATTCATCTCTTATTTTAATGAAGCTCTATTCTTGGACAGATATTGAATTATTTAAAGCTTCAGCCTATTATAACTATTTGTTTTCTCGCTTCGGAAATGTGCTGTTATTATTAGGAGTTTTCTATGCAGCAGAACCCTATTTAAAGGGTTCACTGATTGGGAAAATTGGACAAAAAACCTTATCTATCTATGTGATTCATTTTATAATTATCTTCGGAAGTTTTACAGGGCTGGGACTTAGTCGTTTTTACTTTGAATCGTTGAATCCTATGCAAGCTATTATAGGAGCTTTAGTGTTTATGGTAATCGTTTGCATTATTTCTTTTTATTACGTGAAAACTAATGCCTTTATTTATAATGGTGTACGAAAATTAGTGCAGAAAATTAAAGACTAAAACTTTTACTACTTTAGTAATTATGAAGACAAATGAAATTAGAACAGTTAATGTTATACAATATATAAATCCATTACGCGAAGGAGGTTCAATGCCTGCAATCGTTAAAGCAGATGATGGGTTTCTTTATGTTTTAAAATTTAGAGGTGCTGGTCAAGGCAAAAAGGCGCTCATTGCAGAACTTCTTGGTGGCGAACTGTCGCGAGCTATAGGACTTAAAATCCCTGAATTGGTATTTATGAATTTAGACGATTCGTTTAGTAAAACAGAACCTGATGAGGAAATTCAAGACTTACTTAAATTTAGTGTTGGCCTCAATTTAGGGTTACATTTTTTATCAAGCGCTATAACCTATGATCCACTAGTTTTTGAAGTGGATGCAATGACCGCTTCAAAAGTAGTTTTATTAGACAGTATTATTAGCAATATTGATAGAACTGCAAAAAACACGAATCTATTACATTGGAATAAAGAATTGTGGATTATTGATAATGGCGCTAGTTTCTATTTTCATCATAATTGGGATACTTGGGAAAATCATCTCACTAGAACATTTCCATTAATAAAGGATCACGTGCTTTTAAAAAGCGCTTCGAATTTAAAAGAAGCCTCAAAAAACATCACAGATGCACTTCCTCAGACTATAATTGAAGACATCATTTCAAAAATACCCGAAGAGTGGCTCATAGAGGCCTCTAATGCGCTTTCGCCAAATGAGATAAGAACTGCGTACGCAACCTATCTTAATGCAAAACTAAATAGGATTGATACATTAGTTAAAGAAGCTGAAGATGCAAGATAAAGTCACTTTTGAATATGCGATTATTAGAATCGTTCCCAAGGTAGAACGTGAAGAATTCTTTAATGTTGGTGTCATTCTGTTTTCTAAACGTAAAAAATTTCTCGGCATCAAATATCATATTAATCCTTTAAAACTAAAAGCCTTTTCAGAGGACTTAGATCTAGATTTTCTTAACGACTATCTTAAAGCGTGGCAATTAATTTGTGATGGCACTCCAAATGGAGGAACTATCGGTGCATTTGAACTTTCTGATCGCTTTAGATGGCTTGCAGCTTCTAGAAGTACGATTATTCAAAGTTCTAAGACACATCCTGGATTATGCAATGACCCAGAAAAAGTATTGGAGACTATTTATAATACCTACGTATTATAAATTACAGTTAATAAACATCCAAATATCACTAAAAATAGATTTATTTATATATTAAAAACCTAACTTACACATCAATAAATCAACCTTCTATGAAAAATAGTTTACTAATAATTACACTCTTAAGTTTTTCATTATGTACTCCAGTATTTGGGCAAAATGACATCGCTATTGGAACAATGGATAGTATAGATTCTAAAATTTTGGGAGAAAACAGAAAACTGATGATCCATGTTCCTGATGATGGACCAAACTCCCTTTTTGTTAAAAACAAATATCCTGTTGTATATGTACTTGATGGTGATGCACATTTCACATCAGTTGTAGGCATGCTTCAACGGTTTAGCGGTAATAACATTACTCCAGAAATGATTGTTGTTGCTATACCAAATACGAATAGGACACGTGATCTTACACCTTCAAAAGCAAAACCTAATCTACCAATGGTTCCTGAAGGACTAGCCAATGCATCTGGAGGCGGAAAGGATTTTTTATCTTTCCTTGAAAAAGAATTAATCCCTTATATAGATAAAACATACCCTACAGAACCTTATAGAATGCTAATTGGACATTCCTTTGGTGGTTTATTTGTAATGGATGCTTTGCTAAATAAACCAGAATTATTTAATAGTTATATCTCAATTGATCCATCAATGTGGTGGAATGACAAAAGATTATTAAATGCCTATAAAAAGACAAATCTAAATGATGATAAGTATAACCATAAATCACTGTATTTAGGCATAGCAAATACTTTAGAAAAAGGTATGGATACAGTCTCTGTACGACAAGAAAAAGGGCAAATGGCCACTCATATCAACTCCATTTTCGACACCAGAAATTTTTTGAAAAGCGAAAAAAATAGTCAAATTTTATTGGCATCTAAATATTATGAAAATGATACTCATAACTCTGCCCCACTCATAACAACTTATGATGGGATGCGGTTTATTTTTAATTTTTATCAATTCAATATTGACTATAGTGATCTCGTGAATGACAATACAGCTATTATTAATGACATGAAAATACATTATGCTAAAGCCTCTAAAACATTGGGTTATGAAACCAAACCAGATGAAGCTATGCTTAATCAAATGGGATATCGCCTTTTAGAAATGAAAAAAGCAGATTTCGCTGGTGAGTTTTTCAAACTAAATGTGGTTTATTACCCTAAAAGTTTCAATGTTTACGATTCTTTAGGTGATTTCTACATAGCGTCTAAAAACAAATATAAGGCGATAGAAAGTTTCGAAATGGCGCTAGCCATCAAAGAAAACCCAGATTCTAGAAAAAAATTAGATGAATTAAAATCTAATTAATGGTCTAGATACGATAGTATACTCTTTTCAATGCGTTCTTGATTATTAATAACAGCTCCCTTTAAAGGTTTCTAGTTACTAAAGATTTAAAAAAATACAATTTATAAAGTTTTTCTTTCAATCTTTTATTTTATATCCGACGCTTTATCTAACAAATTACTTTATGAAATTTTAAAAAAAAAGCAACACTTTTAGTATTAGTCTTAATCACGTTTAACTGCAGTGAGAGTAGAGATGATGATAACAGCGACCCTGGCTTTGACGTCTGAGATTATGCTTACTTTATGTCTGAAAAAATAGATGGTGTTCCTTTCTTTTACAGACAACTCCAATCTGCTACAACATTAGATTATAATTTAATTCATTCTGGAGGCTCTTCAGTACCATATGCTTTTTCTGATGGTGCAGGAATTAATTACTATTCAGGAGTCTATCCAAATTTTGATAATGATACAGAACCGTCAATGGGTATGGCGTTTGTAAGATTTATGTTATGTACTGAATTTTCAGATACTACGCAAGCTGAAGGATTTAACGATAGGTTCCCTATTGGGAGTTACGAAGTTGCAACTAGCAATGATGATAATAATGGAACAACTGGTGCAATTGCTTTTGAATATGCAACAAATGCTTTAGAAGGTTCTTTCTATAATACTAATGGAGATCAAACTGGTAATATGGTAAATATTACATCTACAACACCTTTTAATGGTTTTATTTTAGATGTACAAGTAACTACTGCACAATTTGTTGAAGGTACTTTTTCTGCAACACTATACAATGGAGAAGACTCATCAGATACAATACAAATCACTGAAGGTCAATTCAAATTAAGACCAAGTTTGCAATAACAAACAGCATACGCAAAATCAAAAAAAGGCTTAATTCATTAATTTGAGTTTAGCCTTTTTTGATTTAATGTGTTTTTTATTTTTGAGATAAATACTCTAAAACATTGCTTTCAATCCTATTCTCTATATCGGTAACATCCGCCTTTACAAAAGCTTCGCCCATAATTTTCTCATAGAGTTCAATATAACGATCACTAACGGTTTGGATGTAATCGTCACTCATTTCTGGGACTGTTTGACCTTCGAGACCTTGAAAATCGTTAGCTATTAACCACTGCCTCACAAACTCCTTAGATAATTGTTTTTGAGTCTCATTCTTATCTTGACGTTCTTGATACCCTTCCGTATAGAAATAACGAGAAGAATCTGGTGTGTGGATTTCATCAATTAAGACAATTTTCCCCTCTTTCGTTTTTCCGAATTCATACTTCGTATCTACTAAAATCAAACCTCTAGAGGCTGCGATTTCTGTACCACGTTGAAACAACTTACGTGTATAATCCTCTAAAACTACATAATCTTCTTCAGAAACAATATGCTTAGCAATGATGTCTTCCCTAGAGATATCTTCATCATGATCTCCCATTTCTGCTTTAGTCGCAGGTGTAATAATAGGTTTTGGGAATTTATCATTCTCTGTCATCCCTTCTGGCATGGCCACACCACACAACAAACGACGACCAGCCTTGTATTCTCTTGCTGCATGACCAGACATATAGCCACGAATGACCATTTCTACTTTAAAAGGTTCACATATATACCCTACAGCCACATTAGGATCTGGGATTGCAGTGAGCCAATTAGGTACTAAATCTTTCGTCGCTTCCATCATACTGGTTGCAATTTGATTTAATATTTGACCTTTATAAGGAATTCCTTTTGGCATCACAACATCAAAAGCAGATAAACGATCTGTTGCGATCATGACCAACTCTTGGTCATTAATATTATAAACTGCTCTTACTTTCCCTTTATAAACACTTTTCTGGTTTGGGAAATTGAAATTTGATTCTATTATTGTATTGCTCATTGTTGTCTTAAAATTATAATTACGAGTAGTGAAACGATTTGGTCATCTTTTAAATGAATAAGAGATTACCACATCAAATTTTCAATTTGATTCGTAATGACATAATATGTTAATCTCTATTTTCTATACTCTTATATGCTTCTATCACTCTCTTTACCAATCTATGACGAATCACATCTTTATCGTCCAAATAAACCATGCCAATACCTTCCACATTCTTTAAAACGAGAAGCGCTTCTTTTAATCCAGAGATTGAACGTCGTGGCAAATCCACTTGACCAGGGTCTCCAGTTAACAAGAACTTAGCACTTTTTCCCATGCGCGTCAAAAACATCTTCATTTGCGCATGTGTTGTATTTTGACCTTCATCTAAAATCACGAAAGCATTATCTAATGTTCGACCACGCATGAATGCTAATGGTGCAATTTGAATAGTTCCATTTTCTATATAACTTGCTAAACGTTCTGCAGGAATCATATCACGAAGCGCGTCATACAAAGGTTGCATATAAGGATCTAATTTCTCTTTTAAATCGCCTGGAAGAAACCCCAAATTCTCACCAGCTTCAACAGCAGGACGTGTCAAAATGATACGCTTAACTTCTTTTGCTTTGAGCGCTTTTACAGCTAAAGCAACGCCAGTGTAGGTTTTCCCTGTTCCCGCAGGACCAATAGCAAATACCATATCATTAGTACGCATACTCTCTACCAATTTACGCTGGTTCACCGTTATGGCTTTGATAATTTTACCATTAACACCATGAATAATCGTTTCTCCACTTTTTTCTGACGTTTTGTAATCATCACTACTCTGACTAGTCAAAACACGCTCTATGACATTCTCGTCAATTTTATTATACGTACCAAAATGTTTCATCAACATCGTCATACGACGATCAAACTCTTCCAGTAAATCTTCATCACCATAGGCTTTAATCGTATTACCTCTGGCTACAATTTTAAGTTTAGGAAAGTGTTTTTTAAGTAGTTTGATATGAGCGTTTTGAGCTCCAAAAAATTCTTTAGGTGTTATTTCTTCTAGTTCTAAAATAAGTTCATTCAAAAGCGCGTGGAATTATAAGTTAATCTGTTTTGTTTTATTAGTTTTGTAACGAGACTAAATAAGACTCATTTCAACATCTATACTACCAAAAATAATTAAACTATTTTATTCTTTAGGTTTCCTTAAGGTTAAAATTTAATTAGTTTTTAACAGTTTTGTATAAGATCAAAAAATGAGCTGTAATCAATCATAAATTATTTTGCTTAACAAATGGCAATCATCACATTAACTACCGATTTTGGCGAGAAAGACCACTTTGTTGGTGCTATAAAAGGTGCTATTTATAGCGAATTACCAAATGTGAGAATTGTTGATATCTCACATTCTATTGCACCTTTTAATGTACCTGAAGCAGCTTATATTATACAAAATGCGTATAGTAGCTTCCCAAAGGGAACAATTCATATGATTGGAATTGATTCTGAACTCAATCCAGAAAATAAGCATATTGCTGTACAATTAGACGATCACTACTTTGTTTGTGCCAATAACGGAATTATGAGCATGATTTGCTCGGAAATTGTACCACAAAAAATTGTTGAAATTAACATTCATGATCGGGTAGCCTCTAGCTTTCCTGTGCTAGATGTATTTGTAAATGTAGCCTGCCATATTGCTCGCGGTGGTACTTTAGAAGTCATTGGTAAAGTGATAGAAACGATAAAACCAATAAAGAATTTGATTCCGTTTGTGACTGAAGAACGCAATCAAATTATTGGTAGCGTCATATATATTGATAACTACGGAAATGTGATTACTAACATCAAGCGTAAATTTTTTGAAGAGGTACAGAAAACTCGCGACTACGAAATTTCTGCTCGAAGCTATAAATTTAAAAAAATCTTCGAAAAATATAGTGATGCCATAAATTTTGAAATCCCAGAAGAAAAACGCTACGATGAAGGTAAACGCTTAGTCGTTTTTAATTCGGCTGGTTATCTAGAAATAGCAGTTTACAAAAGTGATAATGCTACAGTAGGAAGTGCCTCTACGCTTATGGGATTAAAAGTAATGGATACTGTAACCGTTAATTTCTCTAGAACGTAAGAAAGAAAACAAAAAGACCGAGGATCTAAAACAGAAGATTACACTACACTAACTGAACACTAAATATATGCTCACAAGAATCGTAAAACTAAGTCTAGAGCCTTCAAGAATTGAAGAGTTTCTCTCCAATTTTGAATCTCAAAAAGAGAACATCAGAGCTTTTAATGGTTGTGAATTTTTAGAACTCTATCGTGACAAACACAAGACCAACCTCTTTTTTACATATAGTTATTGGCAAGCAGAAGCTGATTTAGAAAATTACCGACACTCTGATTTATTTAAAGGTATTTGGGCTAAGACAAAACCTATGTTTAATGGAAAGCCTGAGGCTTGGAGTGTAGATAAGTTGGTTTCTTTAAAGTAACCAATGCAGAGTCATTTGTAAGCAGTAAAAAAATGATATATTCGTGTACTCGTGGCAAAACAAATAAATACATCAATTTTAAACACATAAACTAAATGCTTGCCATTTTAAAAAAAGAAATCAACACCTTCTTCGCTTCACCAATTGGATATTTGGTCATTGCGGTATTTTTAGTACTCAACGGTTTATTCCTTTGGCTATTTAAGGGTGATTTTAATGTGCTTGATAATGGCTTTGCCGATTTATCAACCTTCTTTTTATTAGCACCTTGGATTCTCATATTCCTAGTACCAGCTGTAACCATGCGAAGTTTTGCAGATGAAAAAAAACAAGGCACTTTAGAACTACTATTAACAAAACCTATTAGTCATTTAAACATAATTTTGGGCAAATACCTTGGTGCATTTGTTTTAATTGTCATAGCGCTTATTCCAACATTATTATACGTTTATACGATTTCAAAATTAGGAAATCCAGAAGGTAATTTAGATGTGGGAAGTGTGATGGGATCCTATTTTGGATTGTTATTTCTCGTCGCAGCTTACACAGCAATTGGCATTTTTACCTCTAGCATAACCGATAATCAAATTGTCGCCTTTATAGTCGCTATTTTTATTTGTTTCTTTTTCTATTTTGGTTTTGAAGGCCTATCAAATTATAATCTATTTGGTGATACACTTTATATAGAGACCTTAGGTATGGAATCTCATTTTAAAAGTATGAGTCGTGGCGTTTTAGATACCAGAGACATCGTCTATTTTTTGAGTATCACAGGTTTATTTTTAGTATTGACAAAATTAAACATCAAACGCGCTAACCAATGATGATTATTACAATTCCCTCAGTCGTTATAATGCTAATCACGTTTGTACTGGTTTTTCTGTTTGTAAAGACAATAGACAAACGCGTATGGTTGACGTTTTTAGTGAGTTTAGCGATGACGCCTTTAGCCTATTTTTACGCAGTGTATCCTATGATTAATATTTTTAGTAACTATCATCACGAAAAGTATTTTTCTGCTGAAGTTTGGCAAGACAAACCAACATTACGTTACGAATTATCTGATGACATGCTATCTTCGGAAATTTTAATAGGCCAGTCTAAAATAGCAATTGAATCACTTTTAGGCAAACATGAGTGGCTCTCTTGGAACGACTCTAAAAAAGATTACGACACCAATAAATGGAATTACGGATTAGGTTTAGAACCAGGTGCTTTTAATACCGAAAAAGAATGCTTAGAACTTGTATTTAAGGACAATAAAGTTATTGATGTAAGAGTATATAAAGAAGAACAAAAATTAGATGCTAAAGAATAAAAAAAAAACCATCGTTATTGTTAGTACTTTAGTAGCGCTTGTCGTTATTAATGTAATTTCAAGCTACCTCTATAAACGTTTTGATTTAACGCAAGATAAACGTTATACATTATCTAAAGAAGCCTTAAAAACGGTTGAAGGTGTAGACTCACCTATAATCATAGATGTGTTTTTAGAAGGTGAATTTCCTTCAGAGTTTAGACGACTACGTGACGAAACCCAGCAGCTTCTAGAAGAGTTTACCGTTTATAATAGCAACGTCAAGTTTGAATTTATCAATCCATTAGCAGATGAGAAAACAAGAACAGAAAATATACAGCAATTAGCACAACGTGGTTTACAACCCTTCCAAATAAACATAAAAGAAAATGGTAAAACCTCTCAAGAGGTTATTATTCCTTGGGCTTTGGCAAGTTATAACGAACAGACTATTATTATTCCTTTAATAAAAAATAAAATTGGCGCTACAGATCAAGAATTGGTCAACGGTTCTATTCAAAATTTAGAATATGTGTTTGCCGAAGCGTTTAAAAAGCTAGTCAATCCCAAACAAAAAAAGATTGCAGTTTTAAGAGGAAACGGACAACTAAAAGATATCTATGTTGCAGATTTCCTAAAAAAAATTGGTGAACATTATTTCCTTGCGCCTTTTACTTTAGACAGTGTTGCTAGCAATCCCTTAAAAACATTGCGTGATATTACTAATTATGATTTAATCATTTCTGCTAAACCGACTCAGCCATTTTCCGAAGAAGAAAAATATGTACTCGATCAATACACCATGAATGGTGGAAAAAGTCTTTGGCTTACCGAAAGTATTATTATGGACAGAGATAGTTTACTCAATGACTCTGGTCGTGGTGTTGCTATTATGAAAGATCTCAATCTTAGTGATTTTTTCTTTAAATATGGTGTACGTATCAATCCTGTAATTGTCAATGATTTATACTCTGCTCCTATTACATTAGCGGTTGGGGAAGGTAGTAATTCTCAATTTCAACCGTTACAATGGCCTTACTCACCTTTGGCTGCTAGTAATCCAAATCATCCTATTACATCTAATTTAGATCCTGTGAAATTTGATTTTGCTAGTCAGATCGATACCTTAAAAAATAGTGTTGATAAAACCATATTATTACGGAGTTCAAAACTATCAAAACTTCAAGGTGTACCTCGAGAAATCAGTTTAGATGTAGTGACACAAAAGCCAAATCCAGAAGCATACAATCAACCAAATCAAACACTAGCTGTTTTACTTGAAGGCAAATTTACTTCAGTATATGATAAACGTGTAAAGCCTTTTAAAATCTCTGACGATAAAACGACTAGTACAACCACTAAAATGATTGTTATTGCAGATGGAGATGTCATCAAAAATGAGGTGGTTAGAAACCAACCACAAGAATTAGGTTTTGAATTTTTAACCAAACGTAAATTTGGAAATAAAGAGTTTCTTGAAAATGCAGTGAACTATCTTTTAAACGACGACGGACTTATAAACCTTCGCACCAAAGAAGTGAAACTAGCGTTTTTAAATACTGAAAAGATTGAAGATGAGAAAACAAAATGGCAATTTATAAATATCGCTTTACCTCTTGTTCTATTGGGCGTTTTTGGTATTGTGTTTAACTTTTTCCGTAGAAAAAAATATACGACATAAAAAAAGACCACATAAAATGTGGTCTTTCTGTACGTTACTCTAATTGAATAATTTCTATTGTATTATAAGCTTTTTAACACCTCTTTGTGTTCCGTTATTTAATTCTACAAAATAAATCCCAGTGGTTAAATTTGAAGTATTAACTATTTTTCTTTGCTGACTATTAAATGATTCAGCTAATAAAACTCTTCCATTAAGATCATAAACGTTAATCTGTAATGTATCATTTTGACCTTGCAATGAAAATTCAAAATAGTCACTCGCCGGATTAGGAAATATTTCAAAACGCTCTAATTCATTTTCGGCAACACTTAATAAACTACTGGTTGCGCAAAATTCTATAGAGAAGTCATTTAATGATCCTCCATCTGCATCGAAAACATCTAAAACTGTCAAAATCCAATCACCTGCAGAGTTTTCAGAAATAAAAGAGGATAATGGGTTTAGAGGTTTCAAGGTTCCAGTAACTGCAGGAGGTGCAAATACCGAACACTCAAAAGTTAAACCTCCATCATCAAACACAACATCAATATCGTCCGAATCATCACAAGATCCATTCATTAAAATCACTTCAGTACCTGAAGGACTCGTTAGACTAATCGTTAAATCAGATACCCAAGTGTGAGTCAAATCAATACTAATGTTTAGATCTCCTATTAGAACACTTTCAGCATCAGAAACTGTAATAATAGACTGTACCTCACTTAAAGCATCTTCAAGAATTATTAATGGGGTATCTGTTGCTGAAACTAATGGAACGCACGCTATAGACTCTGTTGTAAAAGAGGCACTAGAAAAATCACCTTCTACGCACTCTGCAGCTCCTTTAACTCTCCAATAGTACAATGAATCACCATCTAGCTCAGGAACTCCAATAGTGTTTTCGGTTGTAGTCTCTTCAAATATAGTTGTAGAAAAATCAGCTATTGTTGATACCTCTACAGTATATAACGATACATTTGGATCATTATTCCAAGTTAATGTTGGGACAATAACTACATCCGTTTCTCCATCATTTGGAAAATCAATTAAAACAGGACTAATAGGAAGCGTACTTTTGATATCTAATTCAAGAGCAACATTTTTTATGAGTGTCGCACTAGACCCTGTGACAGTAAATGCATATAATCCTGTGTCTACACTATCTAAACCTGATATTTGTAAAATAAAATCTTCATCGGCTGTAATTACTGCAGGTGTAAACGTAGCAACTACTCCAGTTGGTAAACCTGATGCAGATAATGTTGTTGGACCATTGAAGGTAACGCTTGACTCATAATTAAACTCGTACTCCGCAACTTGATTATTACAAAAGGACTTCGTAATATTATCTGCAGTATATGTAAAGTCTGCCTCTGAAATCCCCGTAGCGATTAAAGAAAAATCTTGTTGACCTGTTACTAACGATCCTTTATGTGTTACACGAATAGTATAGGTACCGGAAGGCGCATCTATTTCTACTTTTTCAACATTATCGACATCATTAATACCTTTTGAAGCTGGAAGAATTGCAAAAAAGGTGGTAATAATTTTCCAAGGGTAAAAAAGAGCTCCATTTTCATCTTCTAAGACAACATCTAAGTCATTAACCAGTCTAGGAGTCGTATCATCTTCTATTGACCCTTGAATGGATCCAGGTAAATCTGTCCAAGCAATCGTTACGATTAAAGGATCAATACCGTTTGATATTACTTGTCTTGTAAATACTTCAGCGTTTGAGATTGAATTCTCATCTACGAGTGATGAAAACCCTTCATCCAATAATGCTTTAGCAGAGGCTTCAGTATCTAATAGACCCCAACCAAATCTAAAATCTGGTCCTGGTGTTGTACCTGCTTCTAATGCGGTATGTATTATAAGACTTCTTACGGTTGCTGATTTCATGAAATTCCCGTGCATGTTACCGTGCAATTGCTGCAATAATGCTAAAGAACCAGTTACGCTTGGGGCTGACATAGACGTTCCGCTAAAACTAGCATAAGCTGTATTATCACTAGCTATAGATGATAACGTATTAACACCTTTAGCAGATATATCTGGTTTAATTCTTCCATCATCTGTTGGTCCCCAAGAACTAAAGTTTGACATAACAACACTACTAGGACCTGTGTAATTTGGTACGCCATTTACTGCTGCAACGACGATATTATTTTTAGAATTTTTATCTCCTGTTAATAAATCAAACCCTCCATCAGCAGTATTAACACCGCTATTTCTACTATTTCCTGCAGAATAAACCGCAGTATAAAATGGTGTATTGTACAATAAATTGTCAACCGCAGCTGCTCCACTATTGTAATTTCCTAATAAAGAAACAGGAACGCCATCGGCAGGAATACCATAAGAGTGATTTGATAACAATAAGCCCGCAGCTGCTTGAGGTGTCATTTCTCCCAAGTCATTATTAAAATCACTAGCTATTAATGTTGCCTTTGGAGCCATACCTTTAGCTACACCATTTAGAGGCTCTCCAGATCCAATCATGGTACCAGATACGTGCGTCGCGTGGTTACTTGCTTGCGTTGCCCCATCAATTTGTACAGATCTATTACCTATTAACTCATGAGTAGGTAATACAAATCCACCATCCCAAATTCCCATAACGATACCTTCACCTTCTAATTCAAGGTCTAAGGTTCCAGTAACACCAGGATACAATCTATTTGTTCTTGCTGTTACTCCTGCGCCCTCATTCATTGTTGAGGTATACAATAATGTACCATCTTCTAAAACTTTGTGTAATACTGCAATTCCACCATTTTCTTTTTCAATAGTTAAAGGAATATTATTAGCAGCTGCGTAGATTTTAGCAGCCTCCAAATCTGCTTTAAAAGTTCTTGAATACTCCTGTGCCATTTGACTCAATAATTCTTGATCATATGATCTAGCAATCTCTGCTTTTTGCTTTTGAGTTTGCGCATAAAGACAGCTGGAAACAATTAGACATAAAGGGAGTACAAAACGTACTTTAAAAGTTGTTTTTTTCATAATTTTCTTTTTTTTATAAAAATAAGTCAATTTTAATGAGTTTTCTTATGAAATTATCGTAAAAAACTGTCAAGTCTTCAAAAATAAAAATAAATTCTATTTACTATCTGATTATCAAACTGTTAATAAAATTGTATAAATTATGACTGCGATTATCAGTTTAATAAAATATATTTGTATTTCAATATTATTTATAAATCACTTATGAAATTTATAGTATCCAGTACATATTTACTTAAGCAACTACAAGTATTAGGCGGTGTTATCAATAGCTCTAACACCTTACCTATTTTAGATAATTTTTTATTCGAGTTAAAAGACTCAAAATTAACGGTGTCTTCAAGTGACTTAGAGACCACAATGTCATCTACACTTGATGTAGAAAGTGACGAGGATGGTAGTATCGCATTACCAGCGCGTTTACTTTTAGATACATTAAAGACGTTTCCTGAACAACCATTGACATTTGTTATTGAAGAGAATAATACTGTTGAGATAAGCTCAAACCATGGTAAATATGCTTTAGCATATGCTGATGGTAATGAGTTTCCTAAGTCTGTTGAATTAGATAACCCAAGTACAACGACTATTTCTGGAGAAATTTTAGCGACTGCAATTAGTAAAACAATTTTTGCTGCGGGTAACGATGATTTACGCCCTGTAATGAGTGGTGTATTTTTTCAATTTTCGACGGAAGGATTAACCTTTGTAGCTACAGACGCTCACAAATTAGTAAAGTATACTCGTGAAGATGTTAAAGCAGATCAGGTTGCTGAATTTATAATGCCTAAGAAACCTTTAAATCTTTTAAAAGGAATCCTTGCTGCTACTGATGATGCTGTCACTATTGAATACAATGATTCTAACGCTAAATTCACATTTGAAAACACCATCTTAGTGTGTCGTTTGATTGATGGGAAATATCCTAATTATGAAGCGGTTATTCCTAAGGAGAATCCAAATAAATTAACAATTGACAGAACACAATTTTTAAATTCTGTTCGTCGTGTGAGTATCTTCTCTAATAAGACCACACACCAAATACGTTTAAAAATTGCTGGAGCTGAATTAAATATTTCTGCGGAAGATATTGATTACTCAAACAAAGCAGAAGAACGTTTAACTTGTGATTATCAAGGTGATGATATGCAGATTGGATTTAACTCTCGTTTCTTAACAGAAATGTTGAACAACCTAAGTGCAGACAACGTACAATTAGAAATGAGCTTACCAAATAGAGCTGGAATCTTAACCCCAATTGACGGTTTAGACGACGGAGAACATGTAACGATGTTGGTAATGCCAGTGATGTTAAATAACTAACAAATTCCTGTGAATGCAGGAAGCTTTTAATCAAAAAGTCAACCACCTTTCGATATAAACTATAAAAACGCAACTCAATGAGTTGCGTTTTTCATTTTTAGTACTATACTAAAAAATCTAGAAGATTTGGGTTATTTGTAAACATTAATTTATAATCATGGGAAAAAAAAATTTAGGTTATATATTCTTTTTACTTGGTGTTTTAAGTTTTATTGGTAATATCATTAGCCTTATAATAGGTCGCAGAGGAGAAA
>JAWUWM010000109.1:0-18445 GCA_034111845.1 Psychroserpens sp.
AGGTAGTCTTTTATTTGGATAAACAATACATGCTTTTTTCTTCGGAAATGAGCTTGCTATAAAACATGGTCTACTTTATGCTATTCAGTTAGTAACAATGATGATCTATACCTTGTATAATGTAGTTGTATTACATTTTAACTTAAATAATCGTATTATGAAAAAAAAATACTTTCTCTTTTAGTACTAATTAATGGAGTTCAGATGAATGCACAAGACGTTACTTCAAACGCAGGAAATACAGGAGACGACCAAGAAGGAATGACTCGAATTATTGACCTCATGGGGCAAAAGATTGAAATGTATGTGGATTTAACCTTGTTTACACCTATGGCTCCAAACTTCTATGTGTCAGAAAACTCTAAGCGGTAATCATGGCGATGATGGTTCCTGATTCTTATGAGAATTCAAAAATAAAGATGGATAAAGACATTGATGAGCAATTTACGGTCACTGAAAAAGGGGAAACCGAAATAAATGGTGTGAAAACACTTTTTATGAAAGGGACCAGTGAAGCAGAAGGCTCTGTGTTAGATAATATGATCTATTGTGTTAAAGTTGATGACAACACCTGCTTAATGGTAGTGGGTATGGTTGATCAACTTACCGATGCTAAATATATTGAGTCTATTATGAAAGCGGTGAATTCACTTATTAAGAAAAAATTATTGTATTCTAACAGACCAAAAGAATTAATAATAATAAATCGAGCTTACGCTAGATTTTTTTTGTGATGTCATTTATGTGTTTGTATCGTGATAAAATTTTTATTGAAATTTTGAGCGTATCTAAGACTAACGAATTACTAATTAAATAACTCAGCGGGTTATTTATTAATTTCGAATAGTACTTAATTCAGTCTCTAATTCTACCTTTATAACGAGCTACAAAGCAGTTAAGTTGCTGTTTATTAAATAGTTGTTTTCATAGGGGTCTTGTAATAGGTTATACATTTGCTCATCTCCATTTGAGTTAACTATAAGCTTATAAGTCCCATTGCTTATAGTCCATGCTTCTATTACTCCATTGTTTATTTCAGAATATTGATGATTTCTAATGGCGGTATTATTAGTTGTAAATAAAGTTTTAAAGCTTTTACTATCGTGAATCTCGTTTCCAGAACTTCCAGCAATTTCAGCTATGGTTGCAAATAAATCTGTACTGTTAATAATGTGATCATCAAACCCTGTTCGCGTAATTCCAGATCCAGAAATAAACATAGGTGTATTAATGCCTCCTTGATATAATGTGTTTTTTACCGTAGAACTTGAATACGGACTTTGAGTAACTTGATTTGGTGTACCATTATCTCCAATGAAGATAATTACAGTGTTGTCTCTTTCATCAACTGGAATATTATCTAATAATCTACCAATTTGATAATCCATTGCTTCTATGGCGGCCATATAGTAGGGAGTTGGGTCTAAACCATCCACATAGTTTGGCAAATTTCCTTGATTATGCATACTATTTGGAGGGATATGAAATGGTGTATGAGGGGCATTATAGGCTAACCATAAAAACCAAGGTTTAGACTGCTCATTAATCCAATCAACAGATACATCGGTAAATTTTTCGGTTATATAGCTATTTTCTAAGTTGTTAGTTCCATTTTCAAAAAATTGCCATTCGTAATAATTCTCTGCGACACCGCGAATAAGACCCGCGTAATAATCAATCCCAAATGATTCAGGATTTATTCCTAGACCGTTGCCAGATAAGTGCCATTTACCAACAATCGCTGATGTATAGTTATTAGATGTTTGATCTTGTATATGTTGTTGTAATGTTATTTCCGAAAGCGCCAATTCATCGCCTGCGTTTTTTACGCCTGTCCTGTAACCATACTTTCCTGTGATTATTGAAGCTCGGGTAGGCGAGCAAGTAGGGTAGACCCAAAAATTATTAAATGATAGTCCATTAAATCTAATAGCATCTATATTTGGTGTGTTTGGCTTTATGTTACCTTCTGTAAATCCATTGATAGCATCCTTACCTACATCATCGGCAATAATAAATAATATGTTAGGAGATCCAGGACTTGATATCTCATCATTAGGTAAATTACTAGCCGAATTATCTGAACACGACGAGATGTTAATCGTAATCAAAACTATGGACAACCGTAAAACGTGTTTTATATTTTTCATTTCGTCAGTTATTTTTATTGTGGTGTTCCTTTGAAACAATCAATATTATAAGGAAAGTTATTGGTACAATGATAATGGTATAGGTCAATCATCTCTACATCCGAAAGTATAAGGTGTGTGTTCATGACATGCATCTAAATCTGCAGACCACATTGCCACAAGGATAGAAAATCGGGCTGAGGATTATCTTGACTTCTTATCAGGATATTTGTTGGTCTGACGCCTTCAAAAGGCAAGTGGGTAAGGTCAATAGTTTCGTTTACTATAAGTTCGTCTTTAACAGATTCATCATCTTGACAACTGCTAGTCGTAGACGCTAAAACTATTAGAAAGACTAATTGAAATTGTTGACTACATGAATTTTGTTTGATTTTCATGGAAAATATGATTGTTTTTTTTTTTTTTTCTTTGACTTTATTCAAATCAAAAGGTTTAATCCTATTTTTTTTTTTACGCTTAAAAACAGGATAGAATATTTATAAATTTATTTTTGACCACACTATAGAATTGTTTCTAATCCTTCTAAACTATGTGCTACTAGTAAATTACTTTTATGATAGTTAAGAGTGAAGCAAAAACTCTTAAATATGCTAAGGCTTCTTGTTTTCTGTAAATCTTTTCTGGTAACATGAGTTCAAATTAACTATGGCACAATTAGTATTACAACAAGTGCAGTTTTTCCTATTGTTGGCACGACTATTTTGCAGTATTTTCAAGATTAACTGACATATTTTCAGATTCGATATTTTTATGTGAGATCATTCAAAATAGATTTGCTCATGTCGGCCTTTACTGCTATCACAGTACTACAGTTGGATTGTTCCAATTTTCGAAGAAAATCTTAGACGTCTTTATAGTATTCATGTCAGTTTTTTGATGCTTTGGCTTGGTTTTGGTGAACAAGGGTAAGAGAAGTTTAAACTAAAGCTCTTGCTGCGTAAAAATTATGCATGTAGGATTTTTAAAATTAATAAAGTAGTATGATTCAAGTTAAAGAGAATAACACAGTAAAAGTAAATTACACAGGAAAGTTAGCTGATGGACAAGTTTTTGATAGTTCTGAAGGAAGAGAGCCTTTAGAATTTACCTTAGGACAGGGACAGTTAATTCCTGGTTTTGAAAAAGGTGTGATCGATATGAAATTGAACGAAAAGAAAACCATTACGATTGCTAAAGAAGAAGCTTATGGAGATGTCAATGAGCAATTGATTCAAGAAGTTGAAAAGGCACATTTGCCTCAAGATATGGCTCCAGAAGTTGGTATGGGATTAGTGTCTAAAGATCCTGACGGTAATGAAATAAATTTATTGGTTGTAGAGGTTAAGGAGGAAAGTATTGTTGTAGATGGAAATCATCCTTTAGCAGGAAAAGAACTTACTTTCGATCTTGAAGTTATTGAAATTAAAGAGACACAAAACGCCTAATAGAATACCCTAATTATTTTTTTATAGACGATACAGCCTTTGCTTTAATTTGGCAGGGGCTGTTTGTGTTTATGTATAACAAAGTCAAGTTACAAATTGCTCAAAAAATCAACTAATAATCGCACAGCCTTCCCACGATGACCAATAGTGTTTTTTTCTTCTAGAGAAATCTCTGCAAATGTTTTTGAATAGCCTTTGGCTTTAAAAATAGGGTCGTAACCAAAACCACCTTCGCCATGTTTTATCGCAGTTATTTCGCCTTTACAGACGCCAGTAAATGTTTCTAAATTGTTATTTAAATGAAGTGCTACTACTGTTTTAAATTGTGCGTTTCTATTGGGTTTACTATTTAGGTTTTTAAGTAGTAAATCCATATTATCATGAGCATCACGTTGCTCACCACCGTAGCGCGCACTAAAAACGCCAGGCGCGTTATTTAAGGCCTCAACTTCTAAACCGGTATCATCTGCAAAACAATCAAAGCCATAGTTTTCTTGGATGTATTCTGCCTTTTGGATGGCATTACCCTTTATGGTTAATTGGGTTTCTGGGACATCTTCAAAGCACCCAATCTCCTTTAAACTTAATAGTTTTATATGATCAGGAATGAGAGATTGTACTTCTTTAATTTTATTAAAGTTGTTTGTGGCGAAGACGAGTTTCATAGCAATAGGTTTATTCAAAAATAACTTATCTTTATTTTTTAAACTATCATTTTCTTACAATAAATTTAAAACCAAAATCATAAAAAAATTAATACTCTTATTTCTCTATTTTGTTAGTTGTGTCTTGCTCAGATTTAAAATATGCTGAAGACATCGTTGGTGAATGGTAATGTGTGAGTTGGGTTGAGGTCGTTTCTTTAAAAGATAAGTGTGCGAGTAATGCCTATTTCAGTTTTAATAAAGGTAAAACCTATACGTCTAAAGTAGGCACTCAAGACACAAAAGGAACCTACAAAATTGCTTATGGTATTTTATATTCTAAATCAGGTGGTAAATTAGAAATTGCAGTAGAGATTAATACACTTGCAATAGATAGCTTATCACTTACAATGAGACGTTCTGGTAATGCTGAAATTTTAACACTTGTGAAAAGATGATAGTTGTATTTTTCGTATAAAATATTACCAATACTTTATGAGTTTTATAGAAATAATATGGCAAAATTTCCTTAAATTAGAATAATGAAATTAACCTAAAACCAGAACGAATATGACCGTAAATTTTGAATATGTAGGTGTCGATGTTAGTGATACCTTAAATGCTTTTACCGAAGAGAAATTAGAAAAACTATTCACTAGATATGAGTTTCTAATAAGCGCAACAGTGAGATTTAAACATGACAGTAAGAGCCACACCAAAGGAAAAATTTGCGATATAGAATTAAGTTTGCCAGGACCAAGAATTTTTGCAACATCTGATGAATCTCAATACGAAGTGTCAGTAAGAGAAACTATTAGAGATTTAGAACGACAACTTGAAAAACGTAAAGAAGTGTATAAAACGCATTGAAATTAGTTTTCAGTCGCAGTTTAAAAAATTGCAACTGTGACAGAATAATTTTTTACCGTTTGAGTAGGTGCTAAAATTTGATAATTAGACTATTAACTTTTTTTAAAGATTAAGAATTGAAACTAAATCTTAAAACTGACTAGCGGTGATGATAGGGTTCATTCCTTAAAATTGTAAAACTTCTATACAATTGCTCAATCATAAATAACCGAATCATTTGATGGGAAAATGTCATTTTCGATAATGATAGTTTCCCATTTGATTTTTGGTAGACGTCTGGAGAGAATCCGTAAGGACCACCAATCACAAAAACAAGTCGTTTGATACCAGAATTCATGTGTTTTTGAAGATAATTTGAAAATCCAACCGAGTCAAATTGTTTTCCGTTTTCATCTAAAAGAATCAGTACATCTGTATTACTCAGTTTGTTTAAAATGAGCTCACCTTCCTTTTGCTTTTGCTGATCTTCACTAAGGTTTTTGACTTTTTTTAAATCTGGTATAATTTCAAATTCAAATTTGACGTAAAAACCTAGTCGCTTTTGATAATCAGCAATAAGTGCTTGTAAATCTTTATTGTCTGTTTTGCCTATGGCGAGGAGTTTGATTGTCATGTGTCAAAGTTATAATTTTTCAGGATTTATAATTTGAAATTTGAAATTTGATTTTTTTAAGTTGCAATTGCTATTTTTACATTAAATATTCTATACATGATCTCACAAGAACAATTCAATAAAGAAATAGAACTCATTATATCAAACGCTATTAGAGAAGATGTAGGTGATGGTGATCATAGTTCTTTAGCATGTATTCCAGCCTCTGCTCAAGGAAAGGGGAAGCTTCTCGTAAAAGATGAAGGTGTTATTGCTGGTGTAGAGTTTGCAAAGCAGGTATTTACTTATGTAGATAAGGACATGAAGATAGAAACGCTTATTGAAGACGGTAGTCCTGTAAAATATGGTGATATTGTGTTTTATGTTGAAGGTGCATCGCAATCTATCTTAAAAGCAGAGCGTTTAGTTCTAAACGCTATGCAACGTATGAGTGCTATTGCTACAAAAACAAAGCAATTTGTGGATTTGTTAGAAGGTACAGGAACAAAAATTTTAGATACACGTAAAACAACACCAGGAATTAGAGCTCTAGAAAAATGGGCTGTAAAAATTGGAGGAGGAGAGAATCATAGATTCGCATTGTATGATATGATTATGTTAAAAGATAATCATATTGATTTTGCTGGTGGGCTCACAAAAGCCATCAACAAAACAAAACAATACTTAAAAGATACCAATCGTGACTTAAAGATCATTGTCGAAGCTAGAAACTTAGATGAAATAAAAGAAATTCTAGAAACACAAGGTGTATATCGTATTCTAATTGATAACTTTAATTATGAAGACACAAGGGAAGCCGTTAAATTAATTGGCGATCAATGTTTGTCAGAATCATCAGGAGGGATCAACGAAAAAACAGTTGGAAAATATGCAGAGTGTGGTGTTGATTTTATTTCGTCTGGAGCTTTGACACATTCGGTTTATAATATGGATTTAAGCCTTAAAGCGGTATAATGCCTAAATCCTTAAAAGACATATTAAGTAAAATCCCTATAATTAATCACCTTGTAGATTTACTGCGTAAAATTAAACTCCCAGGACTCGTAGGGTTATCATTGTACGATTTGTTAGCGTTATATGCTATTGGGATTTTTAAAGGGGCATTAACATCACGTGCAAGTGCAATTGCTTTTAGTTTTTTTACCGCTATATTTCCTTTTTTGTTATTCGTTTTGATATTGATGCCTTATATACCAATAGAAGGGTTTCAATTAGAGTTTCAGGAATTTTTGACTTCGGTATTACCACCACAAACCTCAGATTTTTTCTTTTCTAATATTTTTGAAAATATAGAAAACACTGAGCGTGGCGGTTTGTTATCATCCGTATTCATAATCTCAATTTTATTAATGGCAAATGGGGTAAGCTCAGTGTTTTCAGGGTTTGAAAACTCATATCATCAAGAGTATACTAGGAATATATTTAAACAATACTTGTACGCTTTGGGTGTGGCTTTGATTCTTGCCATGTTAGTTATTTTTACGGTCGCTTTTTTTGGTTTATTTCAATTATATGTGATTCATCCATTGTATGACCAGTTTGAAAAATTAGAATATTCAACGCAAGGCAATGAGCTTTTTTGGGTCGTACTTATTAAGTACCTCTTTTTTGTGTTTATGGTTTATATCACTACCGCAACATTATATTATTATGGTACAAAATCTGGTAAAGCCTCAAAGTTTTTTTCTGTTGGTGCATTGTTGACGACGTTGCTTATTATTCTGACGTCTTATTTCTTCGGAATATATATCGAAAACTTCTCGCAATACAATAAGCTTTATGGTTCTATTGGAGCCTTATTGATTTTACTATTATATTTATGGCTTAATGCTAATATATTATTGTTAGGTTATGAACTAAATGCTACAATTAGACGTTTAAAAAGAAATGATGACGATGAATAATTATATGCTACTTGTAGCGCTATTACTATCGCAAGCAGTGATTTCGCAGACTGTCCTAGGAAAGTGGAAAACTGTAGATGATCAGACAGGCGAAGAGAAGTCTATCGTTGAAATCTATGAAGAGGACGGGAAAGTTCATGGGAAAATTATAGAAATATTTGATGCTACTAAACGCGACTTACCTTGTAAATTTTGTGATGGTGAGGAAGAGGGACAACCAGTTTTAGGCTTGGTTGTTATAAAAGATTTAGAAGCGTCTGGTAATGTTTATAAACGCGGAACTGTCACAAATCCTGAGGATGGTAGAACCTATGATTGCAGAATAAAACTAGTCGAAGACAATCCAAACAGACTTCAATTACGAGGTTATATCGCTTTTTTCTATCGCACACAATATTGGATAAGAGCAAATTAAGTGTTTTTTTTTAATGACATACGATAATCTTGTAATTATTACAATCATAGTTCCCGGTTGTTGGTTTTGCTAGCTAATGTTATCTTATACAACACAATCAGAACGAGAACAAGAGGAGAGAATGAGGCAAAGTCTCGCCGATGAATTCATCATTGACCCAGAAACCGGAGCAAAACTTACTTTGGAGCAAGCGGAATCTGGTCATTGGCTAACTCACGATAATGAGTCTAAAGAAATCACCGAAGACGCTATTAGTAAATTATCCTACGAAGATGAGTAAACTGTAGAAAGAGCCTTGAATCTTTTAAGAGCTAATAAATAGTATTTTAGTCGGGGTTATTTTGAAAATGAAGATTTTGATATCTTAGAAAACGCCATAACGTTGTCACATTATGACGGCTGGTCTTTCTCGAGTTTATTTAGTTTCGAGTATGGTTTTATATTCTCTCCAGCTCCCGAAACTGATGCAATCCATATATTCACCCAGCCACAATTAATGTTATGGTTGCGAATCAATTCTATAAAAGGCCATTATTATTATTATTATTATTATTATTATTATTATTATTATTATTATTTTAGAGAAAAGACCAAAGTAGAAGCCTTTTTTGATACATTGAGAAACGATGACGAACTTAAATTTGACACTTATGAATGTTTTAGGTTTAAAAACTCAAACCAAATCTTACAAATAAAAAGAGTAATAGATATTCTAGTAGGTTTTTAAGGCCTAGAAATTGAGCTCATGGATGATAATCTATTTATAAAGTCATTGAGGCTTATTAATAAAGAGGATATTGTTAAATTTGAAAACATTTTGTCAACTTTGCAGCGTGTCATTAAACCATTTCGATAAACTGAACTATTTTATAAACGTCATACTACCCATTCCCTTAGAGAAAAGCTTTACCTATGCGATAACACAGGCAGAAGCAGATTTTCTAGAACCCGGTATTCGTGTGTCTGTTCCCTTCGGAAAGTCTAAAATTTACACAGCTCTAGTTCTGGAAATTCATAATAATGCACCTCAAGTTTATGAAGCGAAAGATATTCATCAAATTTTAGATGACACACCTATTGTAACCGCTCAACAATTACAGCATTGGCATTGGATGGCTAAGTATTACTTATGCACACTTGGCGATGTGATGCGAGCAGCACTGCCTGGCCCATTTATTTTAGAGAGCGAAACCGTAGTGAGTAAAAATGAAAGTATTGTCATCAATGATGAAGATCTAAAAGATGATGAGTTTATTATTTATGAAGCGTTGCATCATCAGTCCTCTTTGAAGATTCAGGATATGATGTCTATCTTAGATAAGAAAAATGTATTACCAGTGATCAAGCGATTATTGGAGAAAAATGCGATTTCTGTTCAAGAAGAAATCTATGAAAAGTACAAACCAAAATTAGTTAGATACGTTAAAATAGCATTTAAGTTTTCTTCGGAAAATGGCCTAAAAAACCTAATGGAAGAGTTAGGTAGAGCACCAAAGCAACGCGATGTTGTGATGACTTTATTTTCGATTTCTGCGCAAACAAAGAAGCCTGTGAAGGTGACAGACCTTTCTGCCGAAAGTGATACGTCATCATCCATTATAAAAACCTTAATTAATAAAGGGATTCTCGAAGAATATCATATTCAAATGGATCGCGTGCAATATGAGGGCGATGACAATGAAGATTTAAAACAACTCAATGAGCATCAAGAAAAAGCTTTAGATGAGATAACAAAATCATTTGAAAGCCAGAATATTACGTTACTTCACGGTGTTACATCTTCTGGTAAAACAGAAATCTATGTCAAACTCATTGAAAATCAGCTAAAAGCGAATAAGCAAGTCTTGTATTTACTGCCAGAAATTGCGCTAACGACACAACTTGTAGAGCGTTTGCAAAATTATTTTGGAGAGCAAGTAGCAGTATTTCATAGTAAATATTCGGCTCATGAACGTGTTGAGGTATGGAATAATGTATTAAACAATTTACCAAAAGCACAAATTGTTTTAGGAGCCCGTTCTTCGGTATTATTACCCTTTAAAGATCTTGGATTAATAATAGTTGATGAAGAGCACGAATCGTCATACAAGCAGTTTGATCCAGCACCAAGATACCATGCGCGCGATACCGCTATTGTGCTGGCTAATATTTTTAAGAGTAAAACACTTTTAGGATCTGCAACACCTAGTTTAGAAAGTTATTACAATGCACAGCAAGGCAAATATGGTTTGGTAGAACTTAATCATCGTTACAATAATGTGATGATGCCAGATATTGAACTTATTGATATCAAAGACAAGCAAAAGCGAAAACGCATGCAAGGTCATTTTAGTGACCGATTGATAGAAGAAATTAAAGAGACTTTGGAACAAGGGTTTCAAGTGATCTTATTTCAAAATAGAAGAGGGTTCTCTCCAATTATAGAATGTAATTCTTGTGGTCATGCGCCTCAATGTCCTAATTGTGATGTGAGTTTAACCTTCCATCAATATAGAAATCAATTGCGCTGTCATTATTGTGGGTACAACTCCATTATGCCTAAAACCTGTGATGCTTGTGGTGGTGTAGAACTAGATAGTAAAGGTTTTGGTACAGAGCAAGTGGAGCAGGAAGTAAAGTTGCTGTTTCCCGATCATACAGTGGGTCGTATGGATTTAGATACTACAAGAGGTAAATATGGCTACGAGAAAATTATTACCGCTTTAGAACAAGGTGAAATCGATATTTTAGTGGGTACACAGATGCTAACGAAGGGTTTAGACTTTAGAAATGTGAAGCTCGTTGGTATTATGAATGCTGACAATATGCTCAATTTCCCCGATTTTAGAGCACACGAGCGTAGTTATCAACTCATGGCTCAAGTATCTGGTAGAGCGGGGCGTACTAAAGAACGTGGTAAAGTATTGATACAAACGTATAATCCTTATCATAAGATATTGCAACAAGTCTCTACGAATAGCTATTTTGAAATGTTTGAGGAGCAGCTTGCAGAGCGACATGCATTTAAATACCCTCCAGTGTTTAGGATGATTAAAATTACGTTGAAGCATAAGGATTATCAAAAAGTAGATGTTGGTGCAGATTGGTATGCAAAATCATTGCGAACTGTTTTTAATCAACACGTGCTAGGACCAGAATTTCCGCCAGTGGCACGAATAAGAAATCAGTATTTGAAACATATTTTGGTTAAAATTCCGCAGAAACAATCGTTAGGTAAAACTAAAGAGGCGATTTTAAAAATAAATACTAGCTTTTTGAGTGTCAAAGATTTTAGGCCTATCCGGGTTATTTTGAATGTGGATAATTATTAGTAAGATAGAAATTTGGAACAAATTTCGTAATCTAACTAATCCCTGTGAAAAATGGGATCTTAATCCTCAATTAAATAACCTTTGAGAGCTGTGTTATTCCTGCAATAGAAGGGCTCTCTAATACTATTGACTTTTATGTGAGATTTCTCGTTCCTCGAAATGACATTTAGCTTTTAAAGGATAAGGTTTGAAGACTTCCAATTACCGAAGATAATAAATTGATTTTTTTGTTTTGAAGCGCTTGTTATTCCTGCGATAGGAGGAATCTCTAGTACTGTTAGCTTTTATGTGAGATTTTTTCTCGTTCCTCGAAATGACATATAGCTTTTAAAGGATAAGGTTTGAAGACTTCCAATTACCGAAGATTCTAAAACAATAAAACTTTAAAACAACAAAAATCCCACTGATCAGTGGGATTTTGTATTCAAATATTATGTAGTCATTATTGGGGTAAATAGGACTATACTATAATTTTACATTTAAATATTGTTTAACGCGTCAACAAGTTGAGTTTTCTTATTTCTACTCAATGGTATCTCATAAGCACCAACTTCTACGTTTTTACTATTAAATCTATCGACCTTATCAAGGTTTACGATATATGATTTATGAATTCTTAAAAATTTACCTTCTGGTAATTCTTGTTCGAAAGCTTTCATAGTAGATAAAACAACTAGACTGTTTTCTTCGGTCACTAATTTTACGTAGTCACCAAGAGCTTCAATCCATTTAATATCTTTTATGTACACTTTTCGTTTTTTCAAGTTACTTTTGACGAAAATATGTTCGCCATCAGTTTCATTGAAATCTAGCTTTAGTTTATGTTGCTCTAGTGCTTTTTCTACAGACGTATTAAAACGTTCCCTATTAATAGGTTTTTGTAGATAGTCGGTTGCATCATAGTTGAAAGCTTTAAATGCGTATTCAGTTTTACCTGTAACGAAAATAATTAGGGGTTTGTTGTTGAGTACGTCGAGCAATTCGAAACCGTTAAGAACAGGCATCTCAATATCTAAGAAGATTAAATCTACTTTATGAGTATTAAGTCCATTCTTGGTCTCTAATGCGCTACTGTATTCTGCTATAAGGTTAAGTGAGCTATGATTCTCAATTAACTTTACAATGGATAACCGTTGAATCGCAGAATCATCAACTACTACACAGTTTAAAGTCATAACATTATTGTATTTTAGGTTAAGATATCGTCAATAGTACGAAAAATTCGGTTAAAAACCAAAAAACATCGGTAAACTGCTAATTTTAACATATTTTGGGTCTGTTAATTTTCTTGAAACTAAATGTATGAAAACGTTGCTAGAATTAGAAATAATAGTTATTTTTGCAGACATTTTTAACACAAAAAATAGATTTTTATGAATCATTATGAAACTGTTTTCATCTTAAATCCCGTTTTATCTGATGACCAGATAAAGGAGACAGTACAGAAATACGAAGAATTTCTTACGACTAGAGGAGCAAAGATGGTATCCAAAGAAGATTGGGGCTTGAAAAAATTAGCTTATCCAATTCAAAACAAAAAAAGTGGGTTTTACCACTTATTCGAGTACACTGTAGATGGAGAACACATTAATCCATTAGAAGTAGAGTTTAGACGTGATGAGCGTTTTATGCGTTACTTAACAGTTGCTTTAGACAAGCATGCAATTGCTTGGGCAGAAAGAAGAAGAGTCAGAGATAACAAAAAAGCGTAATTATGTCTTCAATAGAACAACAAGCAAAAGGAAAAAAAGATGGAGAGATCAGATATCTTACTCCGTTAAACATTGATACGAGCAAAACGAAGAAATATTGTCGTTTTAAGAAATCTGGTATCAAGTATGTTGATTACAAAGATGCAGATTGGTTATTAGGTTTTGTAAATGAGCAAGGTAAAATTTTACCAAGACGTTTAACAGGAACATCTTTAAAATATCAAAGAAAAGTATCTGTAGCAGTAAAAAGAGCGCGTCATTTAGCGTTGATGCCTTACGTAGCAGATTTATTAAAATAAAATACCAATAACTATGGAACTTATATTAAAACAAGACGTTGATAATTTAGGATTTAAAGACGATATTGTATCTGTTAAGAACGGTTATGGTAGAAACTTTTTGATTCCTAATGGACATGCTGTAATGGCAACTTCATCTGCTAAGAAAGTATTAGCAGAAACATTAAAGCAAAGAGCTTATAAAGAAAAGTCAATTATTGAAGCAGCTCAAAAAACTGCAGATGCTATTAAAGAATTAGAAATTAAGATTTCTTCTAAGGTAGGAACTGGAGATAAATTATTTGGATCTGTAAATAATATTGATTTAGCTAGCGAATTAAAGAAAGCTGGGCATGACATTGATAAGAAATTTATCACTGTTGCCGGTGGATCTGTAAAACGTTTAGGAAAATACGAAGCTGTGGTAAGATTACACAGAGCTGTATCAGTTGATTTACCATTTGATGTTATAGCACAAGCTTAATTTTCAAATACATCATATTTAAAGCCTCAACTTTTAAGTTGAGGCTTTTTTATAAATTAAAATCACTTATTGTTTTTGAAACGATTTTGAGATTTTAGAAACGAATAGTATCAAAATTTCTTCCAACTATTGCTAAGCATAGTGGAAGTTTGGACGTTATTAAGCTTATAACTAAATAGATTTTCGATGACTGGGAAACGAAAACAAATTTTCGATGATCCCACTTGTGGTCACCATTTGTCCATTAAAACAGTAAATAATGCGAAATGAACCCGTTTACGGTAACCATTTGTCCAATAGAAAAAATAGAAGTGCGAAATGAAATATTCTAGACTTACAAAAGAACAGTTTGAAGAATTACAACAAGAATTCATCAATTTTTTAGCAACACAAACGATCACTGCAGACGAATGGACAGCTTTAAAAGCTAATAAACCTGAAGTCGCTGAACAAGAATTAGACGTATTTAGTGATTTGATTTGGCAAGGTGTACTGGCTAAGGTTAGCTATTTAGAGCATATTTCGCCTCAACAAATGCATTTGTTTCACTGCGCAGAAAAGAAAATGCGACTCATAGCGCTTAAAATCAAAAACTCAGAAATAGATATAACTACAAAAGAAGGTTATGCTTGGTTTAAAGATAATCTTTTGTCTGATGATGTTGAAATGTTTACTGCAACGAAAGACTACTCAGACGATAAAGGGAAAGATAAATTTAAATTAATCCAGGAAGGTGCTAATATCACTAAAGGTGATTTGTACAATTATTTTGAGGATTTGGTAAGTAAGTAATTGTTGCGTTGTACAGTTTTTATTGTTAAGTAGAATACGTACTCAAAATGATAGTATGGTTTGTCATTATGCACCTACTACACATCTACTACGAGTTTAATGCATTTATTACAAGTGTATTGTGTAATCACTTATACAACAGTTATATATCAAATTAAATGTTTGCCCCTTACGCCACAGGAACATATAAATCCACCACACAGATCTTTTTAGGATGTGTATTAAAATCATTGTGATAGATTTCAAAAGGCGGTTCGTTACGCATGTTATAACCATTTGTATTCATCCACATAAATAGTTCTGTCCATATACGCTCAAATTCGTTTATATTGATCTCGTGATGAGCAATAATATGTTTCCCTTCGTTGATAGTTACGGTAGACATGTCTCCATCAGTTTTTATAGGTTCATCAATTAATAAACACGCTCTCATTCTCACTTTGTCTGGCGCAGTAATCTTAAAGCTGTCGTAATATATGGTGGCCATTTTAAAATGGGGTTGACGAAGTAATCCTTTTGGTCCAGCCCACGTCATTACATTTTGAAATGTTGACGATACATTATTGGTACCTATACACGAGGCTCCAATGGTATGAATAGCGCCTATAGATTTAACTTCGATATGTGATTGCATGTAAGCTGTGTTTTGATTAGTGTCGGAAATATACGTTTCAAAGTTGGCTGATGGTTGACTGTTCTTGCTTTTTACTTGACGTATCTTGCTATAAGTTCCTTTTCCTTGTTTTCTGAAATCACTGGGATTCACACCATAAAATGTCTTAAAAGCTCGAGTAAATGATGAGTTGCTTGTAAAACCAAATTGAAGCGATAATTCTGAAATGGTGACGTCTTTTTTCCGAAGTAAAACAGCAGCTGCTTTTTCTATACGTTTTCTAGAGCTGTATTGATTGAGTGTTTCATTAGTGAATACTTTGAAAATTCGATGAAAATGAAACGGTGAGTAGTGTGCTATTTTTGAAATTTTGTCTAATGATACATCACTTTCTAGGTTTTTATCAATATAGCTTAAGGCCTTGTTTAAACTTTTGATGTGGTGTTTTGAGAGGTTCATGGCTTTAAGCAGATATCTTTACTAGTTAGTTTCAATTTCGTAACTTTCAATTACATCTTCTATTCGTTTTTTTAACTCAAGATTTTTGGATACGTAAATTGGATCAAATGCTTTTCTGAAATCATCAAATTTTATCTTTTGAAGATATTCTATATCAAAAATCATCCTATTATGATTTGGGTTCTCTTTGGAGAATTCTACTTTATAAAAACTACCGATTTTAATGTTTTCTGATTGATAATGAACAGAGGAGCCAAAGTGTGTTTTAGTGTTGTAATTAAATTTATACTTATAACTTCTTTTACTATAGTGTTTTGCAATTGGTGACGACCTATAAACGGTTCCAAAAGTTTCTGTTTGATGTTGATTTATGTCATCTTTGCTTTCTATTGACGAGATCAATCCATAAATAAAAAAAGGAATTATCGCTATCCAATAGTATTCTTTCACAATAGCTATAATGTTTCCTTTTTTCTTGATTTTACTCATACCTCAAAGACTCCACAGGATCTAGCTTAGCAGCTTTACTCGCAGGATAAGAACCAGATATCACAGCAACAATAAACGTAATAATAGCAGCAGAGCCCATAGCGGCCCATGGGATGACGAAATTAAAATCAACAGCAGCAGCAAATCCGTAACCTAAAAGAATGCCTAAGATAATACCTAGAATTCCTCCAAGCTGACCAATAATAATAGTTTCAATAAAAAATTGAAATGCAATTGTTCCACTTTTTGCTCCTAGTGCTTTACGTACACCAATTTCTCTTGTACGTTCAGAAACAGAAACCAACATCATATTTAATAGTGCAATGGTAGATCCAAAAATGGTAATAATACTAATAAACCAAGCAGCAGTTGAGAGGTAGCCTGTAATAGAGCCAATTCTATTAATCAGGTCATCACTGCGCTCAATCCCAAAATTACTTTCTTCAACAGGATTTAGGCCTCTAATATTTCTAAACAGCACGATTGCTTCACCTTGAGCGCCTTCAAGCATGTCTTTTTTATCTGTTTTTACACTCAAACTGTAATTAATGTTAGCGTTAGTGTAAATCGTTCTCGCTTTTTGAAGTGGCATTAGTACTCTTAAATCTTCGTTGTTACCAAACGTTGCACCTTTCTCTTTAAGGACGCCAATAACCTTAAATTTAGAACCTCTTATGCTAATCGTTTGGTTTATGGGGTTCACATCTGCTAATAGCGCTTTTTGTAGATCACTACCAATCACACAAACACTATTGCTATTTTGAATATCAAAGTAATTTAATGCACGACCAGAGGCGACTTCTAGACCAGAATTCGAAATAAAATGCTCATTAACGCCATAAACCTGAACTTCTGGATCTGTTTTTTTATTTTCATATTTCACTTCTGCAGATCGTGTACCTAGAAATGATAAAGATGTACTCGTAAACGGAAAATTATAATCTTCCTCAAACGTTTTTACTTGTCTGTAGTTGATAACCGGATTAATCTTTTGATTATCATTAGAGCGCCGTTGTGATGTGAAATCGTAACGCTGTATGTTAAATGTGTTTGCGCCCATAGAAGAAAAATCACTAGAGATCGTATTCTCAAGGGCTGCAACAGCGCTTAAAATGCCAACGAGTGCAGTGATTCCAATGGCTATGATCAATATAGTGAGTATAGTACGAAGCAATTGACTTTTAATAGAATCAAAAGCAATACGGATATTTTCTTTAACTAATGAAAACATAGTGTTATTTAAGTTGGTTGGGTTTTACAATAAGACTACAAAACATGTATAAAGTTACCATAAAAATGAAATAACTTCTGTTTGACTATGAAAATTATAATATTTTTGTGAAGAATTAAGATTAACAATATGTCTATTTTTATTTCTTCGGAAATTTTAAATGACAGACTAAATAGAAATTCCCACTTTCGTGGGAAGTGAACATGGCACAAAAACCAAGCATACCAAAAGGAACAAGAGATTTTAATCCTCAAGAGGTCGCAAAGCGAAACTATATTTTTAGTACGATACGATCACAATTTGAGATTTTCGGATTTCAACCTATTGAAACCCCTAGTTTTGAAAACTCAGAGACCTTGATGGGTAAATATGGAGAAGAAGGCGATCGCTTGATTTTTAAGATTTTGAATTCTGGTGATTATTTGAGTAAAGTGAATGATGAATTATATGCTTCAAAAGACGCTAATAAAATTACGTCTAGAATTTCAGAAAAAGCCCTTCGTTACGACTTAACTGTTCCTTTTGCAAGATACGTTGTGCAACACCAAAATGAAATTGACTTCCCATTCAAACGGTATCAAATACAACCCGTTTGGAGAGCAGATAGACCACAAAAAGGTCGTTTTAGAGAATTTTTTCAGTGTGATGCAGATGTTGTTGGGAGTAACTCTTTATGGCAGGAAGTAGAATTTATTCAGTTATATGACGCAGTGTTTTCTGCTTTAAAACTAGGCGGGGTTACTATAAAAATTAATAACCGTAAAATCCTTTCAGGAATAGCAGAAGTTATTGGAGCTCAAGATAAGCTCATCGATTTTACTGTGGCTTTAGATAAGCTTGATAAAATAGGAGAGGATAAAGTAAAAGACGAAATGCGAAGTAAGGGCATTTCTGAAGAAGGCATTACCAAGCTTCAACCTTTATTTACTTTAAAAGGAGGTTTTGGTAATCAAATAGAAGACTTAAAAACGATTCTCAGTGCTTCTGAAGAAGGAAAAAAAGGCATCGAAGAACTAGAGTTTATAAATAAAGGGATTACAACCTTGGGTTTACAAA
>JAWUWM010000110.1:0-51346 GCA_034111845.1 Psychroserpens sp.
TAATACAAATCTCTTATCTCCAACAATCCCTCATAAATAGACTCCGCAATTTTTACTTGTTGTGCTGCATCAATAAGAATTTCCTTATCATTTTCATTGGTTAAAAAACCTAATTCAAGTGAAATCCCCGGAACCTCTGTATTATTTAATAGAAAAAGTTTTGCTGTCTTTACGCCTCTATTTGAAAAATGATCTAATTGATGTTCAACTAAAATTTCAGCATAAGTAAGACTCCTAATATTAAACTCTTGATTTTCGTCATAATAAGCTTCCACTCCACTAGCTAATTTATTTTGACTTGCATTACAGTGCAGACTCAAAAACAAATCTGGCTTTGTAGTATTTATAAAATCTGTTCGTTCTCTTAACGTTAGAAATTCATCATGGCTTCTAGTTTGTATGATCTGAACTTTTTCGTCCCCTAGAGACGCTAATACATTTGATATTTCTAAAACAATATCCTTTTCGATAGAATTACCTGGGTCTTTTCCTCCATGTGCAGCATCTATAACAACTATTAAGGGATCATTATTGATGTCTTTATAAGTACAGCTAAAGACAAAAACACATCCAAATAGCAAGATAACTGAAGTGATTTTTAAAGTGCGTTGTAATAGAGATGATTTTGATTGATGTAACATAATGATTCGATTTTTGATTTGAATGAAATTAAATCCGCTAGTTAAAGGAACGCGGTATTCCTTATGACCTGATATTATGATAGTTTGAGAATAGGTTTCGAGATCTATTCCTGATTGCACGGTTTGACTATCTGCAATAAACTCATGATTTTGAACAATCGCTTTATTGTAGAACCACATAAATGGATTAAACCAAAAGAAACAGAGTAATAGTTCTATAAAGATAACATCGACTGTATGCTTTTCATTACAATGCACAAGTTCATGTTGAACCACACTCTTAGCATAATGTTCATCATTTAAATTTTCAGAATTGATAAACAGATAGTTAAAGAAACTCGACGCATTTTTATGATCATTATTTTCAACTAATTTCAAATTCCCTATACTAGAATGATTGTGCCTTGTAAGCTTAATAATGTCATATAAATTCTTGATAAATCTAAAAAGGAAACCTATAGAAATAGTCATGTATAAATACCAAAGCATAGTATATAATGTAAAGCTAGACGTTTCAGTTTCTACTATAGTTCCAATATTTACAAGCGCTTCGGAAATGCTATTTTCTACGGAAGGTTTAAATGATATTTCAGTTAAGCTAGGTACTGCTTCAAACGTATTAATTTCGAGTACTGGAGCTAACAAACAAAGCGAGACACTTACTAAGAAAAAAAAACGATTAAACTGAAAGGTCTTTTGGTTTTTCAGAATAAAAAAGTAAAGTAAGAACGAACATCCTAAACTTACGACCGTATAAAAAACGTAATCCATCATTTACATCTTTTTATTGTTAATTTTCTCTTGTAACAGCTCTTGAAGCGCTTCTAATTCTTGTACCGACAAATCTGCGTTTTTCGTAAAAAATGAAGCAAATTGAGATTTAGAATCATTAAAAAAATGGGTGATCATCCCATTCACTTGTTTAGAGAAATAATCATTTTTCTTTAAAACAGGATAATATTGTTTATCTCTTCCCAGCCTCTCAAAACTTATATAATCTTTATCACACATACGCTTTAATAACGTTGAAATCGTCGTATACGCTGGTTTGGGCTCTGGAAATTGCTCTACAATATCTTTCATGAATCCTTTTTTAAGAATCCATAGATATTTCATGATTTGCAATTCGGTTTTATTAAGCTGTTTTATATCCACAATCATAGTTTTAATACTACAAATGTAGTAATAAAATATAAACCACCAAATTTTAATAAAAGCCATATCAAAACTTTCATATCTTTATCTAAAATAAGCGCTTATGAAATTCATCTACTTCACGTTCACTTTTTTTATTGGAATCCCATCTGTTAATGCACAATCCAATACAGAGATTTTCTTGTATGACGTAGAAGCTACGACTTCAAAAATTGAACTGTCTAATGCCAAAAATCTATCAAATAATCAAGGCTACGATAATCAGCCTTCTTTTTTAGATGATCGTTATATTGTATTTGCTTCCACTAGAAATAATCAAACAGATATTGCAAAATATGATATGCGTTATGATTCAAAATCATGGCTTAATTTTTCGGAGGGAGGCGAATACACCCCTTTAAAAATTCCGAAGAAAAACAACATTTCAGCAGTACGATTAGATACAGATGGGAAACAACGTTTATATACTTACAACATGAGTAACGGTAACTCTACTGAGCTCATACAGGATTTAGTTGTTGCATATTATACATGGTTTGATGAAAATACTGTAGTATCTGCTGTTATTGAAGGAGATGATTTAAACCTATTTGTTACCAATTTACAGGATAATACAAGTAGAAAATACGTGACTAACGTAGGCCGATCATTTCATAGAATCCCAAATTCTAATCTCATAAGTTATATTGCAAAAGAGGATGACAACAACTGGCAAATAAAGTCTCTAAATCCAAAAACAGGAGTCACTACAGTTATTGCAAATACGATGACAGGTGTTGAAGATATTTGCTGGTTGGATAATAAAACGATTTTCAGCGGAAAAGATAACGTACTCTATAAATTAACGTTGAAGAAAGATAACAATTGGAAACAAGTCGCCAATTTATCTTCTGAAGGAATACAAAAAATAACACGTTTGTCAACTAATCCAGAAGGAACAAAACTTTTAATTGCTGGCGCTATTAATACTGAAACTCAAGTTTCCGAAGAAACACAAGAAACAACCGAAAATCAAAGTACAGAACATAAAGAACCTGCGACAGAAAGCTCTACAGAAGCTTCTCAAGTTGAGGCCATAGTTCAAAGAAATCTTGACGCCTACAATGCTAGAAATATCGATGCGTTTATGAAAGACTATGCAGATGATGTTACGTTATATGCGTATCCTAACACGTTGCAAACTGAAGGTAAAGATGCCATGAGAAAAAGTTACAAAGACTGGTTTGATCGCACCACAGATTTAAGTGCTTTGGTAAAAAAACGAATTGTTATTGGTAATAAGGTCATCGATGAAGAGCAAGTCACTGCAAACGGTGAAGTTTTTAACGCTGTAGCCATATACGAAATAGAGAATGGTAAAATAACTAAGGTCACTTTTATTCAATAAAAACAGCTCATGAACTATTTATATAGCCTCCTATTTTTACTAAGTTTATCTGTATCTGCTCAAACAGAAAAAGATATAGAAATAGTGGATTCACTTGCTCCTAAACTTGAAAATATCAAATGGATCTCAGGGAATTGGAAAGGCGAAGCATTTGGTGGCCAAACCGAAGAAAATTGGAGCGAACCTTCTGGAGGTTCCATGATGGCCACATTTAAACTTATTAATGACGGTGAAGTATCCTTTTATGAAATTGAAATTATTAGAGAAATAGAGAACTCACTAATCCTTCATTTAAAGCATTTTGATACTGATTTGAAAGGCTGGGAAACTAAAAACGAAACTGTAGATTTTCCGCTGCTAAAGTTGACAGCAACTCAAGTGATTTTTAAAGGCATGAGTTTTGAAAAGGTAAGCGATAATGAGATGAATGTTTACGTAGATATCAAAAACGATAATGGAGACATAGAACTCGTGAAATTCAATTACAAGAAGTAATCCCAATGAAAAACATCTTATGCTTGGCATTAATTATTATGATCTCTATTGGTTGTAAAGAACCCATAACTCCTGTAAGTCCTAAAATTACAAAGCAAGAAAAGCAATTAATAAAAGTTAGCAAATCACATACAAATATTGTAATTGATGGCAAAGCGGATGAGCCTATTTGGGAAACCCAAAAGTGGTATCCTTTAGATCAATTATGGTTAGGGAATCCATATACCGAAGTAGATTTATCTGGAAAATACAAACTTACATAGACTAATGAGGCACTTTATCTTTTAGCAGAAATCAAAGATAACATTTTATTAGACAAAGAAAAAGACCCTTTAATAGCCTGGTAGGACGATGACTGCTTAGAAATTTTTATAGATGAAGACCACAGTGGTGGTTATCATCAATTTACTCATAATGCATTTGCATACCATATCGCATTAGACGGAAACGTCGTAGATATGTCTCCTAAAGAAAAAGGAAAACTTTACAATTCTCATCTAGAATCAAAACGTATCACTACTGGCAATACCTCTATCTGGGAAGTGAAAATTTTAGTATTTGATGATTCTTACAATGATGATAACAAAAACTCAACAGTTGAATTAAAACCAAATAAACGCATCGGTTTTGCCTTAGCGTATTGCGATAATGATAACAGTAATGAACGAGAGAATTTTATCGGATCAATCGCTGTTGCGGGTGAGGATAAAAATCAAGCATACATAGATGCCAATATATTTGGAACTTTATTACTCATAGAATAGGGATCAATGCATATCCTCTTTTACTTTTTCTTCTTCTGTAATATTTGATAAATTAATTGCTGTCTCAATAAGCGCTAAGTGCGAATACGCTTGAGGAAAATTACCTAACAAACGTTTGGTTTTAAAATCGATATCTTCACTAAACAAGCCTAAGTGGTTGCTATAGGATAATAATTGATCAAACAGTTTTTTAGCTTTTTGTTCTTCACCAATTTTATACAGGCTATTAATAAACCAAAACGTACAAATGGTAAAAGATGAGGACGGTAATCCAAAATCATCTTCATTTTTATAGCGATATAATAATCCGTCATTACTCAAATCACGCTCTATTGCTTTAACGGTACTAACATACTTAGGGTCCTTTGCTAAAATAAACCCATAAGGTTCCATTAGTAACACTGAAGCATCTAAATCTTTTGACCCATAACTTTGCGTGAATGCTTGTGCATCATCATTCCAAGCATTGCTCATGATGTCGTCCTTAATTTGTTTCTCTAAAGGCAACCATTTTTTAAGTTTATGCTCCTTACCTAAAATTTTGGCAACCTTAATAGCTTTATCAATCGCTACCCAACATAAGACTTTTGAAAACGTAAAGTGTCTATCTTCTGTTCTAAACTCCCAAATTCCTTTGTCTGGTTCTTGCCAGTGTTTATTAACCACCCAAACAATACCTTTTGTGATGGACCAAAGTTCCTCTCCATTCTCTATATCTGTATTAAATTTAACTAATTGTTGATGGATGACATCCATTAAAATCCCGTAGATATCATTTTGACGTTGTAAAAAAGCTGCATTACCAATACGCACAGGTTTAGAATTCATATAGCCTTTAAGATGATCTAATTGCAACTCTGTCAATTGTTTTTCACCATTAATACCATACATGATTTGGAGTTTCTCATCCTTATGAGGAATCAAATTGGTTATAAAGCGTAAGTAACGTTTCGCCATGCGTTTGTGTCCTAAAGAAGACACTACTTTAATTACCATAGAAGCATCTCTAATCCAACAAAAACGATAATCCCAATTACGAACTTCTCCAATAGTTTCTGGTAAAGAGGTCGTTACTGCAGCCAAAACAGCACCTGTTTTTTCATAGCTGAGTAATTTTAAAGTCATCGCACTTCTAGAAATCTCAGCGTTATAAGATTTATATGTAGGCGTGCGTTCCATCCAATTAAGCCAATACACTTTTGTACGATCTAACTCTAAACACACGTTTGTAACGGTTGACGTAAATAATTTTTCATTGTAACCAAACTGAAAATAGCCATCGGATTTCAACGTAATTTCTTCTCCACGAACTACAGCTTTCTTATCAAAGTTGGTATATAGAAAAAGCGAGTCAAATTTTTCCTTATCAGTAAGGCTTACAATGAAATCTTTTTTAATATAGGTATTGGTTTTACCCAAAGCATATTCAAGTTTCGGGTTGTATTTGACTTTAAACCGAGGTTGCCCCTTAATATGTTTAATATATCTAATAACTTCTGGAGGTGCATAGTAATCTCCATTTTCCTTTTTATAACGTGGCATAAAATCATGTACCTCAAAGCTATTGTCTTCGGAATAAAAACAGGTGACTAGAATACAGGTATTCTCAATGTACGCTTGTGAAATAAAGTACTCTTTTGACACTAGAAACTCAAAACTTCCGCCAATATCATCATCCAATAACTTCGCAAAAACCGATGAAGAATCAAACTCAGGTAGACAACACCAATCCAGCGATCCGTTTTTTGAAATTAATGCTGCACTTCTACAATTTCCGATTATTCCGTAGTCTAAGTTATTATTCAAATCTTTTTTTTATATTAAGTGTTTCTAAAACAATTTTAATAAAAGTAACAAAAAAGCTATCGATAATCAAAAGATTTAAGATGAATAAAACAATAATTGTTTCAAATAGATTACCACTACAAATAAAAATAGATAACAATCAACTGCAAGTTAAACCGAGTGTTGGAGGATTGGCTACGGGATTAAAAACCATACACCAAGAAGGAAATAGCCTTTGGATTGGTTGGTCAGGTCTAACAGAAGAAGAACTTACTGAGGGTTTATCAAAACAAGTTAAAAAGCTTGTTCAGAAAGAGAAATGTGAAACCGTATCACTAACACAAAACGACCTCGAAAATTTCTATTATGGTTTTAGCAATCGCACACTTTGGCCTTTGTTTCATTATTTTATGGAATATACTGAGTTCGAAAATTCGTATTGGGAATCTTACAAAGCGGTTAATCAGAAGTTTGCTGATGCCGTTTTAGAACATATAGAAGATGGCGATACAGTTTGGGTTCATGATTATCAATTATTATTATTACCTAAACTTATAAAAGATAAAAAGCCAAATACAACTATTGGTTTCTTTTTACATATCCCATATCCGTCCTATGAAATATTTAGAACATTCCCCTGGCGTGAAGAATTACTTCATGGTATGTTAGGCGCAGATTTAATTGGCTTTCACACGTATGACTATGAACGTCACTTTTTAAGCTCAGTAAAACGAATTTTAAGATTAGATGTTAATTTTAATGAGATCACCTATGAAGATAGAATTGTAAAGGTTGATTCCTTCCCGATGGGAATTGACTATGATAAATTTCATCAATCGGCTCTAAAACAAAAAAAGGAGGAAAAATCTGATCTTCAAAAACGGTTAGATGATCATATTGAGTCGAGTAAAGACGCACGAATGATTTTGTCCATTGATCGTATGGATTACACAAAGGGTATCCCAAACCGAATTCGTGCATTTGAATATTTTCTTAATAAATATCCAGAGTATAAAGAAAAAGTTCGCCTAATTATGTTAGCAGTTCCATCAAGATCAAATGTACCTCAATACCAATTACTTAAACGTGAAACCGATGAACTTGTAGGTCGTGTAAACGGACAATTTGCAACAGTAAGTTGGACTCCCATTTGGTATTTTTACCGCTCAATGCCATTCGAAAACCTTATAGACCTATATACATCATCACACATTGCAATGATAACACCGGTGAGAGATGGCATGAATCTTGTCGCAAAAGAATATGTGGCCACACGAACTGAGCAAGACGGTGTATTACTATTAAGCGAGATGGCTGGTGCTTCCAAAGAAATGAATGAAGCCATGCTCATAAATCCTAATAATTTTGAGCAAATAGCAGATACCCTAAAACAAGCTTTGGAAATGCCATTAGAAGAGCAGCGTTCTAGAATGAAAATTCTTCAAAAACGTTTAAAACGTTATACCGTTGAAAAATGGGCAGAGGAATTTATGAAATCACTTCAGGCAACTAAAAATTTAGGTGCTGTTATTATTGCTAAACGCTTGAACTCAGAAATTGAAGATGAAGTGATTACAAAATTCAGAAATGCGAAGCGTCGATTATTTTTATTGGATTATGATGGCACCTTGGTTGGTTTCAAAGATAATCCCAAAGACGCGAGTCCAGACAAACAATTATATGAATTATTAGACAGACTTCAGTCTGATGATAAAAATGATGTCGTTCTCATTAGCGGAAGAGATAGAGAGACATTCACAGAGTGGTTTGCTCATAAAAATTACACGCTTATAACAGATCACGGTGTTTGGTTAAAAACACCAAATGAAGACTGGGAAGCTTTAGAACGTGTTAAAAATGGGTGGATGGAAAATATTAAGCCAATTTTAGAAACTTTCGTCGATAGAACTCCTGGTACTTTTATTGAAGAAAAGAAATATTCTTTGGCTTGGCATTACCGAAAAGCAGACCCAGAACTTGCTCAAATTAGAACCATAGAAATTGATACTGTATTAACAAGTTTAACGTCTAATCACGATCTATCTGTTTTAAAAGGTAATAAGGTTATTGAAATTAAAAGTAGTAGCGTAAATAAAGGTCGAGCAGCTTCAAGACTACTTAATTCTACAACTTATGATTTTATGTTATGCATAGGGGATGATTGGACCGATGAATATATGTTTCAAGAATTACCAAAATCTGCTTATACGATTAAAGTTGGCTTCAAAAAAACCAGCGCGAAGTATTATATCAAAAACACTAATGAAGTAAGACACTTATTATCTAAATTTATAAAATAAATACTTTTTTATGAAAGTCCTCTATATATTTCTCTTTGCAGTAACTGCTATTTCTGCCCAAACCAAACAGAAAATCTATGACATTATTAATAGTGTTTCCGAAGAAAGATTGAGACAAGATGTCAAAACGCTCACAGTGTTTGGCGCACGAAACACTTTTAGTGATACACTGAGCACTACGCGAGGATTTGGAGCTACAAGACGTTGTATAAAAAATGAATATGAGATTATTTTCAAAAATTGCAATAATTCTCTCAATGTGTTTTATCAAAAATATTGTGTAACCAAAAAAGGCAATCGTCGTGTATCTCATGATGCTTGGGTAGTTCATGTTGTTACGATACAAAAAGGTACAAAATATCCAAATCGTTATATCATTATGAGTGGCGACATAGACTCTAGAGCTAGTGAAACTATGGATTTCATAACCGATGCTCCTGGAGCAAATGACAATGCCTCTGGTATGACTGGAGCAATTGAAGCTGCAAGAGTATTATCAAAATATAAATTTGAAAGCAGTATTATTTATGTTGGATTATCTGGTGAAAAACAAGGCTTATTTGGTCGTGCAGGATTAGCAAAATACGCAAAAGATAGCGGTTGGAAAATTATTGGAATTTTAAATAATGATATGATTGGAAACATTGAAGGTGTTGACGGCGTTATTACAAAATCCATAAATTTTGAAGATTTAACTATAGCTATGGGAAAAACTTGGAAATATGCCGAAGAGATCAAATACACGCTCAAAGCCATAAAAGAAAACAACATTTTAAAAATTTATGTCGATGAGAATGTGCTCAACTTTATGGAAAATAAAGAGTTTGAGTCTACCATAATGTCTAATGAGACTATTGAAGGCACTGTAATGTTTATTGATATTTGTAGATTTACTGCCATTAGTGAATCTACAACCATAGATAAAGCCGTTAAAATGATTACTGCTTATTTTAACGAAATGGTAAAGGAAATCATGGCACATGAAGGTCATATTGATCAGTTTATTGGAGATGCTATTATGGCTGTTTTTAAGGGCGACTTTAGACAGAGCTGTTGATGCAGCGTTAGCTGTACGCGACAAAATAAATAACCCTCCTGCTATAGAAGGAAATCTAGACTACAAACCAAAAGTATCTATAGGAATAAAAAGCGGTGAAATTATTTCTGAAAATATCGGATCTGTAAGTCTTAAACATCTATATTACAGTGTGATTGGTGATACTTTTCACACAGCATCCCGATTGCAAAATGCTGTAAAAGAAAATCAGATTATCATTTCTGATGATTGTTATAAAAATGTAAAGGAATCCTTTAAATTTAAAAAACAGATCTTATTAGTCTAAAAAAAGCAAATCCAGTTACTATTTATCAAGCAATAGAATAAGTTAAATCACCACTAATGGAAAAACAAGATATAAATAAAAATAAACACACTGACGATTTAATTGATCATTATTGGGGAACCATCAGTTATTTGACAAGCTTAATAAAAGCTTCTGAACTTAAAGCAGGTTTAATTCTATCTTTTTACGGTATTTTATTAAATTTAATATATCAAGGCACTAAGAATTTTTCAAACCAACTAAATAACGATATCTTATTGTATCTACTTATCGGTTCTTGGGTGATTTGCACAGTTGCTTCTATCTTTTTCTGTGTACGTTGTTTTATTCCCCGAATTGAAGGTAAGTTCTCGAAAAACATGTTTTTCTTTAAGGATATTATTTCAAAGTTTGGTGATATTAAGGAATTTTCAAAAACCTTTTTGACGATGAGTAAAGACGAAGATGCATTATTTGGCCAACTAGGTGAGCAGATTTTTATAATATCAAAAATATCTGATTGGAAATTTAGAAATGTAAAGCGTGCTATCAGCCTTTTAGCAATTGGACTTATTATTTTGTTTATAACAGGTTTATACCATATTATTTTTATGCTCACTTAATTGTTGAATAACAAAAAAAAGCACATTCTAAATGAAACTATTACTTATACTGTTATTCAATGTAACTGTATCTGCTCAAGCTAAAAAAGACATACAAATAAAAGATACGATTGCTCCCAAAATTAAAAACATCAAATGGATTTCCGGTAATTGGAAAGGTGAAACATTTGGCGGTCAAACCGAAGAAAACTGGAGGAACTATCTGGAGGCTCTATGATGACGTCATTTAAGCTCATTAATGACGGTGAAATTTCTTTTATGAAATTGAAATTATAAGAGAAATTGAGAATTCACTAATCCTTCAGCTAAAACATTTTGATAATGATTTAAAAGGCTAGGAAACTAAAAATGAAACTGTAGATTTCCCTTTGATTAAGATAACAGCAACCCAAGTTGTTTATGAAGGTATGAGTTTTAAAAAAGTAAGCCATAACCAAATAAATGTTTACGTTGATATAAAAAACGACAATGGAGACATAGAAATCGTGAAATTTAATTACAAAAAGTAATCCTAATGAAAAACATGTTATGGTTATATCAATTCTTATCATTTGTCTTGGATGTAAAGACACTTCAACTGCGATACAACTGGAAACAACAAAGGAAGAAAAGCAATTATTAAAAGTTAATAAATCAAAAACAAACATTCTAATTGACGGCAAAGCAGATAACATTATTTTTGGAAACCAAAAATCGGTATCCCTTAGATCAATTAGGGTTAGTGAGCCCATATACTGAAACAGGTTTATCGGGGAAATAGAAACTTACATGGACTAAGGATGCGCTTTATCTTTTGGTAGAAATTGAAGATGACATATTTTAGAGAAAGAGAAAGATCCATTAGTTGCAGACTGGAATGATGACAACTTAGAAATTTTCATGGATGAAGACAACAGTGGTAGCAATCATCAATTTACTCACAATGCAATTGCCTACCATATCGCATTAGACGAAAACGTAGTAGATATGTCTCCATAAAAAACAGGAAAACGTTATAAATTCAAATCTAGAATCAAAACGTATTACTACTGGTAATACCTTTATCTGGGAAGTGAGAATTTCATTATATCACGATTCCTACAAAGATGATAGTACAAATTAAATAGTTAGATTAAAACGAAACAAACGTATTTGTTTTACTTTAGAATATTACAATAATGATAAAAGTAAGGTATGAGAAAATTTTATCGGTTCAATTGCTTTTGGAGATGAAGATAAACATCAAGAATTCAAAGATGCAAATATATTTGGAACTTTATTCTTAAAAGAGTAACTATCACTACATAACCTCATATCCTTTTTCTTATTCGTTAATTTTTGATAAGTGTATTCCAGTTTCAAGTACATTAGCTAAAATTGATAGTGATTTTTAGATAGTACTACTAAGACTATGACGATCAAAGTTGATAAGTTTTATTTTGAAATAAAACTATCATTACGTTCATATATTAATCTCTAAACAAAATAAAAAAGACAAAATAGACCTAAATAGACCTATTTTAAGCGTTATCACCAAACACCTACAAATCAATCGCCTATGATTTTATATAAAAATTATTTAAAAAAAAAAATCAAAAAAAATGGATCTAAACACATTATTTATTGTATCTTATACAGTACACAGAATAATATTAAGGCAATTAAATGTTTGCTTTAAAAAAAAAAATGCCACTCTCTGTATAAAAAGCATCCCTCAACTTATTAATTCTTAAATAGAATAGAAATGAAAGTGCTCATAGTTGAAGATAACAAAGTTGCTATTATCGGTTTAAAAAAAATAATTTCTAAATATTCAGATATAGAAATTGAAGTCGCCGAAAATGGTCAAATAGGACTAGATATATTAACCAATAACAAGTCAAATTTACCCAATTTTATTTTACTGGATTTAAATATGCCAATAATGAATGGCATAGAACTTTTATCTATCATCAAAAATGATGATGAACTAAAATGCATCCCTGTGATTATTCTTACGACATCTAATAATATAGACGACTATAAAAAATGTGAGCATTTAGGAGCTTCTGGTTATTTTATAAAAGAAGTCGAATTTGAAAAACATAATAAAAATGTCCTATTAATTTTAGATTATTGGGAAGCATCATTTGGAAGACATCACTTTAATGATTAAATAAAATTTTATGAAGGGTTTTATATTTACTAATTTTTTAGACTTCGTAGAAAAATCTCATGGACTAAAAATGGTAGACGAAATGATATCGAACACCAATTTGGCAACAGGAGGAGTTTATAGTGCATTTAACAGCTATGACTATAATGAATTAGTTACACTTTTAACATATTTATCAAAGCACACAGAGATAAAAGACGCTGTGATTTTAGAGCAATTTGGAAGATTTGTTTTCCCATATTTAATATGTAAACATTCCTATATTACTCAAAATTATTCTGAGCCACTAGATTTTCTTGCAGGTATCGAAAATCATATTCATATTGAGGTTAAAAAAATATATAATGATGTTGATCTCCCCACATTTAAAGTTAAAAATAAAACTGATAATAAGCTAACCCTCATTTATAAATCTTCAAGAGGTTTAACTTATTTCGCTATCGGCTTGATAAAGGAGTCTTTAAATCACTTTAACGTTGAAGGCTCTGTCCGTATAGATGACTCCTATGACGAGAACGACGGCGTAAAATTGGACATTAAATTATTAACGTAGTTAGTGAGATTTAATTTTACACCATTAAGTTAATTATTCTAAATAAATAAATCTGTGACCCCTAATACTGCTAACATAAACATCTTAAAAAGAGCACTCAAAAGAGAACGAAAATCTAAAGAGGTTGCCGAAGGTTTCATTGAAAAGCAACTTAAAGACTTCTATGATAAAAATATTTCACTATCAGAAAGTCTATTAAACGAAGAAGAGTTTCAAAAAAATCTTTTAGATAATTTAGTTGAAGCCTTAATTGTTGTTGATTTTCATGGTAATGTTTTAAAAATCAATAAAGAGGCACTTAAACTAATTGGTTTTTCTGAAAAAGAAACACCCAAAAACATAAGTAACTTAAGTAGCCGAAATAAAAACAAGCTTTTTAAGCTATTTAAGCTATTTAAAAAAGACAACTATGATGAAAATCAAATGCTTCTATTTGACTTTATAAATAAAAAAAAAGAGAGAAAACATGTAACTATAAAAGCGAGACTTTTAATTAACACAAGAAACAAACCCTACGCATATCAAACCATAATTAGAGACATTACCAAAGAAACGATAAGAAACAAAAAATTTAGAGAACAGCAGAAAATCTTACATTTTGAAACTTTGATTCTAAAAGATTTATTAGCTACAGATGATATTAAAAGTAATGCTACAGATCTCGTTAAACACATTGCAGAATTCTTAGGGACTGATGACTGTATTTTTTATGGTGTTTTGAATAAAAACCTTGTTCAAATGGCCGCTATTGGCACAAAATTAGATAGCACCCACAAAATAAAGAACACCCTAACACTCAAGCAGAACCAAGGTATCGTAGGCAGTGTAGCAGTAAGCAAAAAAGGTATTATTGTAGGGGACACCAGTAAAAATAAAAATTATATTGTTGATGGCGAAGTACGCTTTTCTGAAATTACAGTTCCCATTTTATTAGGTGATGAATTAGTTGGAATAATTGATGCTGAGCATCCTGAAAAACACTTTTTTCGCAAACAACAATTAGACGTTTTATCGAAAATTTCTACTTTAATCAGTCTTTATTTAAAAAATGCAATTAATGAACTTGATAAATCAAATAAACAAATTGAAATAGAAAAAGCTAAAAACCGATTAGAAATTGTTTTCAGAAGTGATTCTATCCCTAGAGTCATTGAATCGCAAAATGGCTATATAGAAAACGTGAGCTATAGCTTTTTAAAAATGTTTAACATTCCTGTTGAAGACGAACAAAAACTAATAGGTTCAACATGCAGTTCTGCTAGAGAATTACTAAAACTATATTTTACAAAGGAAGAAGTGTTTACTACTAGGATTGATGACATTCTTAAAAACAAACAGGTCGTTTTAAATGAAATTTTAGAATTAAAGGATGGTAGGTATGTATCTAGAGATTACACACCTATATTCCACAATGAACGTTTACAAGCTCATATTTGGGGATATAAAGATGTGACATCTCAAATAAATTACGATAATAATTTAGAGCGCCAAAACTCAAAGTACAAAAGTATTATTGACAATATTAACTTAGGCTTAATGGAGTTAGATAATAATGATGTAACAATAAGTGTAAATAATGCTTTTACTAGGATGTGCGGTTATACTTCTGAAGAACTAGTAGGAAAAAAAGCTAAAAATATTTTACTAAATAAAAAGGGCATAAAAATTATTGATATTAAAAACCATATCAGAGATAATAGAGTTAGTGATCTTTACGAAATTGAAGTGATTACCAAAAATGGCGATATAAAATATTGGCTTATTAGTGGAGCACCTAGTACCAATCTTAAAAATGAAGTTATTGGTTCTATAGGTGTTCACTTAGACATTACTCCTCTAAAAACACTTATGGTTAGTAATGAAAATTTAATTTCAGATTTAACAGTTAGAAATGATGAACTTTCAAATTATGCGCATATGGTGTCGCATGATCTTAAAACACCACTTATGACGGTATCTTCATGTATTAATTGGCTAAATGAAGATAACAAGGATCATTTAAACGAAGAAAGTTTAGAATATATCTCTATTATTAAAAACGCTCTGATTGATATGAATAAGCTTATTTCTAGTACCCTTTTATATTCTAAAAACCGGACGTCTAAGACAGAAAACAACCCAACAGAAGTCCAGCTAATTGTTGAATCTATAATAAACATTTTATATAATGGTGTCATTAATGATGTAGACATAAAGATATTAAAGCCACTTCCTTCCGTTCATTTAAACGAGGTGAAGACAAGGCAAATATTCCAAAATATAATAGAAAATGCTTGTAAATACAGAGATATAAATAAAAAAAGCTTCATTGAAATAGACTGGGAAGAATGTAGCGATTATTTTCAGTTCTCGGTAAAAGATAACGGAATTGGCATTGCTGAAGAGCATTTTGATATTGTCTTTGACAGCTTTAAAAAACTAAATAACAGAACAGACTCCAGTGGCATTGGATTATCAATTGTTAAAAAAGTGATTGTATCAAATGGTGGTAAAGTGTGGTTTGACTCAAAAACCGGAGTTGGTAGTACTTTTTATTTCACTATCACTAAGTAATTCATTATATTATTTTTTGAGCTTGTACAACAAATAAATTACAAGTCCATAAGTAGTGTTTAAATTTTGTTTGAGGCCATTATAAACAGCCCGCTCTGTTATTTGTTATTTCATACAAAACGCGAAACAACACGATAAAAAGGATAGCAGATATAATACAAACTCTTTTGTTTGGTTAAAAATAACAATCAAAAATTAATCCTGTAGCAACGACCTTACCTTCTAATCATAATCTCTCTATTTTTTTTAGCTAATGATTGAACTCATAAATATAGGTTTCATGAATTACCAAAATATGTACAGACTGTTAAACTAAGCTTTAAAAAAATGGCTGCTAAGTTTTATATCAAAATACAGATAAAGTAAGAAACTTATTTTTAAATTTATAACATAAATAATTTTTATGAAAGCATTATTTCTATTCCTCATAGTAACAACTACTATTTCTGCTCAAACACATCAAAAAATATATGATATTATTGATTCTATTTCCGTAGAAAGATTAAGAGAAGATGTAAAAATACTCACTGAATTTGGCACCAGAAACACCTTTAGTGATACTGTAAGTACTACTCGAGGAATTGGAGCTGCAAGACGATGGATAAAAAATGAATTTGATACGATTTCTAAAGATTGCGATAACTGTCTCAATGTGTTTTATCAAAAAGACTTTGTAACAAAAGCAGGGAATCATCGTGTACCTCACGATGCTTGGGTCGTTAATGTTGTTGCTATACAAAAAGGGACAAAATACCCAAATCGTTATATCATTATGAGTGGTGATATAGATTCTAGAGCTAGTGAAACTATGGATTTCACAACTGATGCTCCTGGAGCAAACGATAATGCTTCTGGTATGGCTGGAGCAATTGAAGCTGCTAGAGTGTTATCTAAATATGAATTTGAAAGCAGTATTATTTACGTTGGTTTATCTGGCGAAGAACAAGGCTTATTTGGCGGTGCAGGATTAGCAAAATATGCCAAAGATGAAGGCTGGGACATTATAGGGATTTTAAATAATGACATGATTGGAAATATTGAGGGTGTTGATGGAGTTATTGATAATCGTACATTTAGAATATTCTCTGAACCTGTTCCTCCTACTGAAACTGAACCTCAACGAAAAGCAAGACGCTTTTATGGCGGAGAGGTTGATGGAATTTCTCGCCAATTAGCTAGATATATTCACAAGACTGTAAAAACATACATGCCAGAAATGAATCCAATGATGGTATATCGTTTAGATCGTTTTGGTCGTGGTGGTCATCATCGACCATTCAACGATTTAGGTTTTCCAGGGATTAGAATTATGGAAGCTCATGAGAATTACACACAACAACACCAAAATATAAGAACAGAAAAAGGAATCAATTATGGAGACACTTTTGAGCATGTCAACTTTGGCTATACAAAAAAACTAACTGCAGTAAATGCTATTAATATGGCAAGTTTAGCATCTGCTCCTCCTGCCCCAACGACCGTTGCAATTGGCGGTATTGTAGAACCATCTGCAAAGCTAAAATGGAATGCTGTTGATGATGCAAAAGGCTATAAAATCTATTGGAGAGACACAACATCTCCAACTTGGGATCATAGTAGATATGTTGAAAACGTTACAGAGTTTACTTTAAAAGGTATTGTTATTGATAATTTTTACTTCGGAATTGCTGCTGTTGGTGAAAATGGATTTGAAAGTGTTGTTGTTTTTCCGAATGAAATCATGAGGTAAATCGGTAATTAATTTAAAATTAAGCATGCTACTCTTAGAACCATTTTCAAAAAACGTACTAAACAAAAAAGACCGCTAAAAAGCGGTCTTTTAAACTAATGTGAAAAACTTAACTAATTAACTAAAATTTTCTTTGAAACTATACCATTCTCAGTTTGCACTAGAACAATATAAGTCCCTGTGCGTATTGAATTTGTATTGATATTTATTTTATTATTTGTTTGCATTCTATCAAACTTATATATTGATTGCCCTAGGATAGAATATACATTTACATTTTGAATATTTACACTAGAATTGTTTACAATTTCAATGTCTTTTGTAACATAATCAAAACGGATATCTAATTGGTTGTCCGCAGTATGAAAATCAGAAGTACTTAACGTTTCTGGTTGAGCAAATACAATTTGAAATCTACTTAAATAAACTCCTGCCTCTAAATATACTTCATAAGAACCTTCTTTAATATTATGGTACTCACCAAGTAAATTATCATAAACAAAGATGCTCATAGAATTCGGTATATTCTCAAGCTTGTGAATAGATATTGTATTAAAACCATTAGTATCTGTGTGTATACCTATTGGAATAATAGTTTCTTCATTAATACTATTAAGACCTTGATCAATGTATTTTCCAGAATTAATTAACCAATACATATCCTCAGATTGTATATTATCAATTGCGGTATCAAAATTAGGGTCGAATCCTAAAGTTGCTGATTCATCTGCTACTAAAAACAACTCTCTTTCGTAGGTACTTGCAGAATTGAACATTAAACTCATCTTCATTCTAAAATCTGAATCATCAGCATCGTTTGCAGAACTAGCCGCAAATAAACTTGTAGTACTTAATATTAAAAGTAAAGTTCCTACAAATGTTTTTTTTAAGTTTTTGAGTAAAATTGTTGTCATAATTTTCATAATTGGATATAATGATGAAAAACATCATTGTTAAGTTAAATTCTCTTTATTTCAATAATTGTGATTGTGATTTTTTAAGGCTTATCTTTTACCTTAACACTTGAGGGAGAATACTTCGCTTATGAAAAGTACTTTGGATTAATCTCGTATTGAAGACATTAATACAGTATCAATACAGGAACAAATATAGAGTCAAAGAGCAGTACACGGGTTATTTACTCGATGATTTGCAAGAGATTTTCGTTAAAAAGATAAAAAGAGTTAATATAATCGATGATATGATTATTAACCAAAAAGGGTAATACTAAGACTAACACTACTCAAAATAAGATAATTGCTTTGATTCGTATCTCGATTAAAAAAACAGAACTCTATACATACAAAAAGGCCACCTCTAAGAGGTAGCCTTTATAATTAAAAAAGATAAAATTAACTAATTAACTATAACTTTCTTAGAAATATGTTCTTTATCGGTTTTCACTTTTATCACATAAGTACCTGTACTTAAATATTTTACATCTAACTTTACCTCATTAACTATTGTTAAATCGTTTGATTCTAATACCCTTTGTCCTAATATAGTAATCACCTCACAACCTTCAAGGCTTAAATTTTGAGGGTTTAAAATTGTAATATTCTTATTATCTCTATCATATAGTATGTCTATTATATCATATTCTATTTCTGCAGTATCAATACTTAAAGTATCGGCATTACAAAATACAATTTCAAAACGCGCTAAATGGACTCCTGCTTGACATAAAAAACTATATTCACCTTCCTTTAAGTTATGATACACTCCTAGTTGTTTGTCACTAAGAAAAATACTCATAGAATCTGGAATATTCTCTAATTTATCAATTGATATCATATTAGAACCGTTCTCTGATGTATTAACTCCTAATGGAAGCACTGTTTCTATAGTAAGGTTGTTAATACCTTGAATTACATATTTACCGTCACCTATTAATCAATACATATCTTCTGCTTGAATATCATATAACGCTGCATCATAGCCCCAATCATAACCTGCTGTTGCATCCTCATCTGCTGTTACTAATATTTTTCTAGTATATGTATTAATAGAGTTGAATCTAAATCCTATTTTCATTCTGATATCAAAATCTCCCTCAGTACTTTCTGCACTTTCTGTAGTTGTTGATTCTAAATCGCTTCTAATAAACACAGATGTAATTGTAGCTTCAGTTTTAAAGGCTAGTTGACTATTTTTAAATCTAATAGTTCCTGTGTTTTCTCCTACGACGAAGAATCCTTGGCTTACTGGTATATATCTACCTGGTAATTTGGTTCCTATTAGTGTGCTTTGATCCACATCTGAACCTGGAGCCCCATAGATTACCGCGGGCACTGCTCCTGCTAAATTATAAGTTGCATATCCACCTTGATATTCTGTTAAATCATGAGAACCACCTCCCCCAATGTTCCCAGAAATATAAAGTTCCTGTTGTATTACCCGTGCCTTCGATAGTTAGCGCGTTATCCATTATAAACTCATGAGCATCAATTGCCGAAGCATATGGATTCCCAATCAAGTAATCATTTCCAGCTGTTAAAGGCAAAAACACATCTCCATTATTAGGCTTCCCTTGTAGTGTATAGTTCTATTCCTGTGATATATTTTCTGATGTAGTAGTAACTCCTTTCATTGTAAAGCCTTCTCCTGGACTCATTGACCAAGTACTTCTAACGTGTTGCCATTATGAATACACACCGTCTGGTTGATTTACAAATTTCCAAATCCAGTAATCTGCAATACTTATTGGTTTACTAGCACTACCATCCTAACTATTAGTAACAAAGTTTATATTTTGAGCTGAAGATGTATTTGTTACGTCTTTGAAAATTGAATTAACAGTATAATTTGTATTATTAGTTATTGTACTTATTGCCCCAAACTGGTGATCACCAATAATTGTAAGTAAACATATCTCTTGTTCCTTGTTGGTTTTTTTCTAATGAACCGGAACTTGACACATCTAATTTACTTTCGGCTGTTTGAACAAGTTGAGACTCTGCTTGTAAATCTATTTTACCATCTAATTTAAATACCAAGAATTAAATAAGCCAAAATCTCCATTGATTTCAAGCACCTTATTATTATCTATAATTAAACCAAGAGTACCATGATTTATATCTGTTTTTATATCGTGAGATACTTTTATAATTCCCCAATCTGTATGTTTAATTGAAATACTCCAAACATCTCCATACAACCAACTATTACTATCCTCTCAGAATCCTGTACCTCCAGATTTTATTATGTATGGTAATGGTGCTGTGTAATCTTGATATGTTCGCATCCCATGGCCCCCATTAGTATTGACTTTAGAGAAATCAGAAGTTTGACCTTCTATATCTAAAAGATCCATTTTGTAATATAATACTAAATCACTCCACAATAACCCATCAATATTTTAGGAATGACAGAACCTATAATTACGCCTTCATTATCCTTAATTTCTTGATAAACTTATCCTTGTAACTGATCTGCTGTCAATACCTTATCACAAACTCTATATTCATAAATAGGACCTTCAAAATAGTTATTCTTATTTTATGTGTTTCTACCAATTTCAAAATCGAAATCAGAGTTCCATCTTGAAGCCGAATTAATATATGCACCAGACAAACTAGTATACTCCCAAACTAAATCTCCATTAAGATATAATTTTATAGTTCCCTTTGAGCCTTCATAAATAGCTGTAACGTGGTACCATAGATTTGCTTCAATACCTGTGACACCTCATTTGGAGTGGTTGCACTAGTATTAAAACCCGTATTTATTTTTACATTTGATTTTAATCTACGATTGTCATCTAAAAAAAATCTAAAATTTCGTTGCCCCATAATATCCCCTCCATCAAAACTAGAATCTAGTTTTATCCCTGTCATAATTGTTGCCTCTCTTTTCCCTCCTAAAAAAGCAGATCTATTAATGTAATCATTGACTCCCTCAAAATCTAGTACTAAAGATTGGACTTCACTAAAAGCAATTTCAAATCTATCATTCACTATAGTTGTACTAGCAAAAGCATCCATCGATATTTAAAAAGTTACGGTATTAAACACACCATTTATACGTATACTTCCAGATGCTGTTCCATCTAGTGGCGGACCGCATTCAGATCGTAAAGAGTTGTATGGTTATCCTGAATCTCGTCTAACAGTAGTTGAATTGGTCACAAAATGAGAACCATTGCCTGATAATTTAGTAAAAGTTATACCTGGCGTTATTATCGTTATTAAACTTGAAGATGTTAATGAATTAACTTGACTACCCTCCTAGCCTATCAAGATGTATCACAGGATTCTCGACTACCTTGCTAACATTAAAAGTGATCTGAGCAATATTTGCAAATGTATATCTAACACTTAAAGATGGATTACCAACTATAGAGTTATCACTATAAGCAGTATTATTACGGCCCATTTTATCATAAGTAACAAAGTTATTTAAAGGGAAACCTACAACAGAACCATAACTAGTCGCAGATGCTATAATATTTATCTCACCAGCAATTGAACTCCAAGTGGTCGTCAATCCGCTAACTGTAGTAGACCACACACCTGAATTTTGGGTAAAGACTGCTATAGAGTTAAAAAACAAAAAGCTTTGTGATTATAAATCTTCCATAATTGTTAACAGCTTTCATAATAATAATAATAATAATAGTATTTAATGATTAGTCACACCATTGTTTACGTAAATCTCTTACTTTATTACAGTAATAATACTGTCTTAAATGATGCATCAATACTTATACTAAATATAGCAATTAACACAATGAGGGAGAATACTTTTGCCATTGCGAAATATCTTTTGGATTAATTAGGTATTGAAAACATATTATAAAATGAGTTACCGATTTATCTAAGTATCTGTCTAAATATATTTCTCAAATAATCTCGTTAAGAGAGTATAAAAGTTAAGACAAAACATAACATAACAGCAACTGCTACTTAAAATAGATACTTTTGTTTTATATGCCTCGAGCCAAATATTTAGTTGTAACTTATAAAATATAGAATCAATATCATTCGTAAAATTATAATTACGGTATGCAATTATAAAAATTAAACCCACTAAACATATCATACCACCGATAAAAAACACTAAAAAATTAAGGAAACCATTAAAAACCCCACAAAACCAAAGCACACAACTAACATAACTACAACAAAAACCAACGTATTAAGCCTGTAATCTCACTTAAAAATAGCTTAAAACTCACTAATTCTCATGGAGTATTACTTTAAAACAGATATAGAATGGAGACATTGGCTTGAAAATAATCACAGTTCTACAAATGGTATTCATTTGATATTCTACAAGGTTGAAAACGAAGAACCGTCAATGCGATGGGAAGAAGCTGTTATCGTTGCATTATGCTATGGTTGGATTGATTCTACAGTAAAAAGTTTAGGCAATGGAAAACGTAAACAATACTTCTGTCCAAGAAAACCTAAAAGTGTCTGGAGTGCTTTAAATAAAAAGTACATTAAAGCATTAATCAAAGAAAATCTCATGCATGATAACGGACTTCAATCTATAGAAATCGCAAAGCAAAATGGAAGCTGGACAGCATTAGATAACGTCGAAAAAGGTATTATACCTAAAGAGTTAAAAGACGCATTTGAGACAAACCCCAATGCGTCTAAAAATTACAATAACTTTGCACCCTCTTACAGAAAGAACTATTTATACTGGCTCAATCAAGCAAAAAGAGACGAAACGAGACAAAAAAGAATCGCAGAGATTATAAATCTCTGCGATGCTAATATTAAAAGTAGAAATACGTGGTGAGTTCAATGCTTATATCCCACTGATATAACTCCCGTAAGGATCTTTAAATTGTATACCTTCTGTAAAACGATATTTACTCAATTGCTTAAATTCTACTAAAGCCCAAAGCACAAATTCTTTTACGAAATAACTTTCCTCCTTTGATAAATTAGGCTGATGCTCTGTTAACAAATCATTTAATGGAGAGACAGCATCTAGCAAGGCCATATACTCTTTATCTCTCAAATCATCCAATATTTCAAATCCATCCTGTTCATTGAAAAACCAGGATACAATATCATCATATGGTGTTTCTTCAGAGTCTTTCTTTAACTTTTCTATCTTCGGAAAAAATTCTGGAAACAAACTTTTAACCGCTTCGCCAATTAAATTATAAGCGACCATTGCAGCACCTTCTTGCTCTCCTTCGTAAACCAATTCAACCTTACCAGTTATTGACGGAATGATCCCTACAAAATCACTCAAACGCAACATGGTTTTATCATCTCCTGATTTCAAAGCACGACGCTCTGCAGTACTTAGTAAGTTTTCTAAAGCAGTTATACTTAAACGCGCACTCACACCACTTTTTGAATCAATGAATTCACTTTCTCTTGCTTCAAATACAATCTGTTCTAGTAAATCACGAGCCAAATCAGGAACCATTACGGATTCTTTTTGACCTTCAACAACTTTAGCTTCCTGCTCTGTAATTAAACGTGCAGTTTCAATATCTGCAGGATAGTGTGTTAAAATTTGACTTCCAATTCTATCTTTCAATGGCGTTACAATACTTCCTCTATTGGTATAATCTTCAGGATTAGCAGTGAAAACAAATTGTACGTCTAAAGCTAATCTCAATTTAAATCCGCGAATTTGAATATCACCTTCCTGCAAAATATTAAATAAGGCAACTTGTATTCTTGCTTGCAAATCTGGCAACTCATTAATTACAAAAATGCAACGGTTAGCTCTTGGTATCATGCCGTAGTGAATCACACGATCATCTGCATAACTTAATTTTAAGTTTGCAGCTTTTATTGGATCTACATCACCAATCAAATCGGCGACCGTCACATCTGGAGTTGCCAACTTTTCAGCAAAACGCTCACTTCTATGCATCCATATAACTGGAGTACCATCACCTTTATCGGCAATTAACTCAGTAGCAAAACGTGAAATTGGGTGCAACGGATCATCATTAATCTCAGATCCCTCAACAACAGGAATATACTCATCCAATAAGTTCAACATCAAACGTGCTAATCTTGTTTTTGCTTGTCCGCGAAGACCTAATAAATTGATATTATGTCTTGATAAAATAGCACGTTCTAATTCTGGAATTACCGTATTCTCATAACCGTGAACACCTTCAAAAGCAGTTTCTTTGTTTTTAATTTTCACAATCAAATTATCACGCAATTCATCTTTTATAGATTTCGATTGATATCCCGATCTTTTTAGTTCACCTAAATTTTTTATAGTTTCTATTTTCATTCTTTTTTATTGCTTTTCGCTATTAGCTTTTTGCCCCTAGCACTTACTCTAATACTTTTTTTAACTTACTAACTAATAATTAATTCTAGCCCTTAATCCGTTTCTTCCTATTCGTCTCATAGTCTTCAAAAATCATTTCTCCTAAACCTTTCAACCCAGTATAAAATGCCTTGCCTTGATTAGCTCTTGTAAACTCCTCAACAAACTGAGTTAAATAGCTATCCTGAGCAATCATAAATGTGGTTATCGGTATGTGTAATTTTCTAGCCTGGCCTGCCATCGCGTAACATTTATTAGTAATGTATGGATTTAGACCATTACTATCCTTATAATATTGTCCGTCAGGTAACTTCAAACAACTTGGTTTACCATCGGTTATCATAAAAATTTGCTTATTAGTATTACGTTTACGTCGTAACAAATCCATTGCTAATTGTAAACCAGCAACGGTATTTGTATGGTAAGGTCCAACTTTAAGATATGGTAAATCTTTAATTTCGATTTGCCAAGAGTCATTCCCAAATACAATAATATCTAAGGTATCTTTAGGATAGCGTGTTGTAATTAATTCTGCGAGCGCCATTGCTACTTTTTTCGCAGGTGTAATACGATCTTCACCATACAAAATCATGCTGTGGCTAATGTCTATCATTAACACCGTACTCATTTGAGATTTATGCATCGTTTCTTCAACTACCAAATCATCTTCAGTTAGTCTAAAATCATCAATACCATGATTAATTTGAGCATTGCGAAGACTCTCAGTCATGGACACTTTATCTAGAGCATCACCAAATTGGTAGTTTCTAAAATCTCCAGTGTGTTCGTCACCAATCCCCGGACTTTTACTTTTATGATTACCTTGTCCGCTGCGTTTAATATTTCCAAAGATATGCTCCAAAGCTTGTTGTCGAATAGCACGTTCTGTTTTTGCAGTAATCGCCATACCTTCACCGTTTCCATCTGGATCGATTTCCTCTTTGATATACCCTTTCTCTTTTAGGTCTTCAATAAAATCATCAATAGTGTATTCTGCAGTCGTTAATTCGTATTCCTTATCTAATTCCCGAAGCCAAGAAATTGCTTCATCAAAATCTCCTGATGTATGTGTAATGAGCTCTTTAAAAATCTCAAAAAGCTTTTCAAAAGGGGACTGAATAAGTGATTCGTAGGGTTTAAAAACGAAACCTTTACTTAATTTGTTTTGTTTTTTCATAGCTGTATAAAAATACAACTATTTCAAATCAATTATCGTAAAGTTTTTATAAAACTATTCTACACGTTTCAGTTTTTCGAAATTCTCAATTTTTATCTATTTTCCTTGCGTAGAAATCAAGTTATCTTTCTTAAGCCGTGAGATAATTCTAATTGCAGACTCAGCAGCAGTCCAAACAATATTGGCATATTCCTCTCTAGACAACATCAAACTTAAACACCCATTTTTACCGATAATAAATTTTTTTCAACATAAATAATTGTGTGAGCTAGTGGCTGTTTTACTTTCTTTTGCGCTATATCAATCAACTTCAGTCTTTTTTAAATCTTTAGCCAAATACTGTAACACATCAAATGAGAACTCCTAATTTTTCTGCAGTGGGTTCACTATTTGGTCTTTTGGTACGAGGTACAATTCAATATCATTTAGCGCAACACCGCTTAAATTGGTGTGGTCATTACTTATTATAGAACGTTCACCAAGATGTTCGCCTTTACCCAGTAATCTTACTGTTTGATCTTTACCATTGGCACTTAACTTGCACCCTTAGTTTATCTTTTAAAAATAATGAAAACATGATAAATATCATATTTTAAAAACCCTTCATTTTCGACCTTTGCAAAAGGTATAAATGAGCAAATAATATGGACAAGACTTCTTGTTTCCACTGTGGTGATGATTGTAATAAAGCGATTATAACTATTAATAATAAAAACTTCTGTTGTAATGGTTGTAAGACTGTCTATGAGATTTTCTCAGAAAACGATTTAACTTGTTATTACGACTTACAGGTCTCTCCTGGCGCCATCCCGAAAGAAATTCAAGGCAAATACGATTTCCTTTCCCAACAAAATATCATTGAAAAATTAACCGAATTTAATGACGGAAACACACAAATAGCCACATTTTATATTCCGCATATTCATTGTAGCTCTTGCATTTGGATTCTCGAAAATCTCAACAAACTAAACCCAGGTATTTCATCTTCTCAAGTTAACTTTGGAAAAAAGAACGTTCGCGTCACTTACAATCCTGAACACACATCACTAAAAGACGTTGTATTATTATTGAGTTCTATTGGTTATGAACCCTATATATCACTAAATGATTTTAAAACTGGCCAAGAAAACGTCAATAGAAGTATTACTTATAAATTAGGTATCGCTGGTTTTGCCTTTGGGAATGTCATGTTTTTATCATTTCCAGAGTATTTTCAGGTAGATGGCTACTGGATAGAAGAATATAAACCATTGTTTCGTTGGTTAATGTTTACATTTTCACTTCCTGTTATTTTTTATGCAGGAGCAGAATATTTCATCTCAGCCTATAAAGGGTTGCGATCAAAATTATTAAATATTGATGTCCCAATCGCATTAGGTTTAGCTGTTTTATTTTTGAGAAGTACAATAGAAATTATCTTTGATTTGGGCACTGGTTTTTTTGACAGTCTCACAGGTCTCGTATTCTTTTTATTATTAGGTAAATTTTTTCAGCAAAAAACATACACATTTTTATCTTTTGAGCGCGATTACAAATCCTATTTCCCCATTGCAGTAACTAAAATTTCTTCGGAAATTGGCGAACACCCCATTCAAGTCTATGACATTAAAAAAGGCGATCGATTACTTATTAGAAACGAAGAACTTATTCCAGTTGACGGAATCCTAATCAACGGAAACGCAAGAGTTGACTACAGTTTCGTCACAGGAGAATCTGAAACAGTGAGTAAAAAATCTGGTGATAAAGTGTTTGCTGGAGGTAAACAAACCTCAGGAGTTGTAGAGATGGAAGCCATCAAATCTGTTGAGCAAAGTTACCTCACTCAATTATGGAGTAATGATGTATTTAGTAAAAACAAAGAAGATGGTTTCACAACCTTAACTAATAGAATTAGTAAGAAATTCACAATAGCTGTATTAAGTATCGCTTTTATTTCAACCACGTTTTGGCTCATTGTAGATGCATCAAAAGCGATGAATGTATTTACCGCAGTTCTAATTATTGCTTGCCCATGTGCCATTGCTCTTTCTGCTCCGTTTACCTTCGGGAATTTGCTGCGTATCTTCGGAAAGTTGAAATTATACGTTAAAAACGCTTCTGTAATTGAACAGCTTGCATCAATAAATACAATCATTTTTGATAAAACTGGAACCATCACTTCTAATGAAAAAAGTACAGCGCAATACGATGGATTAGCACTAAACGCTTCCGAAGAACTTCTACTCAAAAACACACTTCGTGGTTCTAACCATCCTTTAAGCAGAACACTATATGATATTTTAGATGAACACAATATCATTTCTCTTAATCATTTTGAAGAACATTTGGGTAAAGGTATTGAAGCAACTTACAACACAGATCATATAAAAATTGGTTCCGCAAGCTTTGTTGGTTCTCCAGAAACTTCGATAATAAACACACAAGTACACATAAGTACTAATAATGAATACAAAGGAAAATACACCTTTTACAATAGCTATAGAAAAGGTCTATCAAAATTATTCAACACACTAAAGAAGAATTATGATTTAGTCATTCTATCTGGTGACAATGAAGGTGAGTTTGAGAATCTCAAAAAGTTGCTGCCTTCAAAAACAAAACTTATTTTCAATCAAAAACCAGATGACAAACTAGATTACATCAAATATCACCAAACGGAAGGTGCTAGAATCTTAATGATTGGTGACGGACTTAATGACGCAGGAGCACTTGCTCAGAGTAATGTTGGGATTGCATTATCAGAAAACGTGAATGTATTTTCACCTGCTTGCGATGCTATTTTAGATGCTTCAAAACTCAATCAACTTAGCAAATTTATTAGTGCTTCGAAAAGCGCTATTAAAATTATAAAATGGAGTTTTCTATTGTCATTTATATACAACATTATAGGGCTATACTTTGCAGTCACTGGGCAATTAGCACCTGTTATTGCAGCTATTTTAATGCCTTTGAGCTCCATTAGTATTGTTGTATTCACAACGATTTCGACTAATCTTTTGGGAAGAAATTTGAAATAAAAAAGACGAGACATGATGTTATCATATTTCCAAAGAAAAAAATTAAAATTTAAAACCTAAACATGACATGTATCATGTTTCAAGAACGCGTTCAAATGTATTTTTGAACCATAACTTCTAATAGGTATGAGTGTTATATATATTTTACTAAGTATCAGTATTATAGTTGCTGTTGTGTTTTTTATTGCATTTATAATTGCAGTGAGACAAGGGCAATATGATGATAATTACACACCTTCTGTTAGAATGCTTTTTGACGACGAACTTGTTAAAGAGCAACCAAAACCACCTGTTAAAATAAAAAAGACTAATTAAATTATGGAAGTTCAACAGTTTCATTACGATAACAAAATCGTCAAAAATTTCCTCTACGCCACAATGCTTTGGGGAGTTGTAGGGATGTCGGTAGGTTTACTACTCGCATTTATGTTTTTATTTCCAAATATGACCGACGGTATTTCGTGGTTGAGTTTTGGTCGATTAAGACCACTACATACTAATGCTGTGATTTTTGCTTTTGTTGGAAATGCAATTTTTGCTGGTGTCTATTATTCGACACAACGTTTGTTAAAAGCAAGAATGTTTAATGATGTCTTAAGTAAAATTAATTTTTGGGGATGGCAAGCCATAATAGTTGGAGCAGCCATTACGCTACCTTTAGGGTATTCAACATCTAAAGAATATGCAGAATTAGAATGGCCTTTTGATATCGCAATAGCTGTAATTTGGGTGGTTTTTGGTTGGAACTTAATAGGCACCATATTAAAGAGAAGACAGCGTCATTTGTATGTAGCGATTTGGTTTTATATTGCAACATTTGTAACTGTTGCTGTACTCCATATATTTAATAGTTTAGCAGTACCAGTGTCATTTGGTGGAATGAAAAGTTATTCTGTTTATGCAGGTGTTCAAGATGCCCTAGTACAATGGTGGTATGGACATAATGCGGTGGCATTTTTCTTAACGACGCCATTTTTAGGATTGATGTACTACTTTGTGCCAAAAGCAGCGAATAGACCCGTATACTCTTATAGACTTTCAATCGTACACTTTTGGTCGTTGATATTCATTTACATTTGGGCTGGTCCTCACCATTTATTATATACTGCATTACCAGAGTGGGCTCAAAACCTAGGTGTTGCATTTTCAATTATGTTATTAATGCCATCTTGGGGGGGAATGATCAACGGTCTTTTGACGCTTCGTGGCGCATGGGATAAAGTAAGAACAGATCCTGTTTTAAAATTTATGGTTGTCGCAATTACCGGTTATGGTATGGCAACTTTTGAAGGCCCTATGCTATCACTTAAAAGTGTAAATGCTATGGCGCATTTTACAGATTGGATTATTGCTCACGTTCACGTTGGAGCTCTGGCTTGGAATGGTTTTTTAACCTTTGGAATGATCTATTACCTCGTACCAAAATTATTTAAAACAAAATTATATTCTTTAGGCCTTGCAAATCTTCACTTTTGGATTGGCACTTTAGGAATCATATTCTATGCCTTACCAATGTATGTTGCTGGTTTTCAACAATGGGCTATGTGGAAACAGTTTAATCCAGATGGAACATTAGTTTATGGTAACTTTCTAGAAACTGTAACTGCAATTATGCCACTATATTGGATGCGCGCCATTGGTGGAACATTATTTATTACTGGTATGCTAATCATGATAGTGAATGTTATTATCACCATAGTAAAAGGGAGTAAAGTAACAGATGAACTTGCAGAAGCTGCTGCACTTCAACGTGTCTCTAAAAAACGTGTTGCTGGAGAAGGATGGCACACGTGGTTAGAGCGTAAGCCTGTGAAATTAACACTTTTGGCTACAGTAGCTATTCTTATTGGTGGTGTCGTGCAAATTGTACCAACACTTTTAGTAAAATCAAACATACCAACGATTGCTAGTGTAAAACCGTATACCCCTTTAGAACTAGAGGGAAGAGATATTTACATAAGAGAAGGCTGTGTAGGTTGTCATTCTCAAATGGTAAGACCATTTAGAAATGAGGTGGAACGCTATGGCGAATACTCTAAAGCTGGAGAATTTGTTTATGATCACCCTTTTCTTTGGGGAAGTAAACGTACAGGTCCAGATTTACATCGTATAGGAGGTAAATATTCAGATAATTGGCATCTCAACCATATGTATGATCCTCAAAGCACCTCTTCTGGCTCTATAATGCCCTCTTACAAATGGCTGGTTAGAGATGAGCTGGATAAATCACAAACCGAAGCTAAAATGAAAGTTATGGTTACACTTGGGGTTCCATATACAGAGGAAGAGATTACTAATGCACAGCAGCACATGGATGCACAAGGAACAAAAATTGAAAAAAATCTGTACACAGATCCTGATTTTGCTGAAAACTATAAAGCAGATAAGCAAGCTGGAGGTGAAGCTTTCATTGAAATGCGAAATAGAGAAATTGTAGCGGTTATAGCTTATTTGCAACGACTTGGAACAGATATAAAAGTTAAAGACCAAGAACAAGACGTCTCAACATCACAAAACTAATTAGTTATGCTAAAATTTATAAAAAATCATATGGAAAGTATTGCAGGAATAGAAATCTATCCTTTAATCTCTCTATCTATTTTCTTCACTTTTTTTGTACTCCTATTTTGGTGGGTAATTACCGCTAAAAAAGACTACATCAATGAGGTGAGTAATATTCCGTTAGATAACCAAAATCCATCAGAACTATGAGACATATACCATCATGGTTAAGAATACCCATCGTATTCTTTATCATTTTCGCAATTACCGAATTTATTATAGATTCTGGAGGCGAGCCCGCATTTCTAGCTCAGCCCATAGTGTCATTATTTTTGTTACTTGTACTTCTTATTTTAATTGCCATAGAGGCGATTACTAGTGCATTAGATAATGTATTATATCAAAGCTTAGATGCAGAAGCAAAAACTAGGTACGATGCGAAACGAAAGGCACCTTCAAAATTAATACAATCGATTGAAAAATTATATTCTAAATCTGTAGGTCAAAAACCTATTGAAGAAGAACATGTCATTATTTTAGATCATAACTACGACGGTATCAAAGAATTAGATAATGATTTACCACCATGGTGGAAATATGGATTTTATGCCTCTATAGTTTTTGCTGTTTTGTATTTAGTAAACTACCATATTTTAGATGGTGATACGCAAATTGATGAATTACAAACAGATATTGCTCAAGCAAAAATTGATATTGAGGAGTATAAAAAAACTGCAAAAAATTTAGTAGACTTTAATACGGTAACACTATTAGCTGATGCTTCAGACCTAAGTAGTGGAAAGAAAATCTTTGAAACCAATTGTGTGGCTTGTCATAAAGCAGATGGTGGTGGTGGAATTGGCCCGAACCTAACCGATAAAAACTGGATTCTAGGAGGTGGCATCAAAAATGTATTTAAAACTATTTCTGAGGGTGGTCGTGATGGAAAAGGTATGATTGCCTGGAAACAAAGTTTAAAACCCTTAGAAATGGCACAGGTTGCTAGTTACCTTCTTAAATTTGAAGGAACCACACCTGCTGAACCTAAAGCTCCTGAAGGCCCGATATGGGAGAATAAAAGTGAAACAGCTGAAATAAAATAATTATTGATTTTATAGAACTAAAATCAGATACTCAAGTACCTGTAGAAGAAAAATAAACTATGGAAACGCCCAAAAACGAATCATTTAGAGATACCATTGGTACACTCACTGAAGATGGAAAACGTGCTTGGGTATATCCAAAAAAGCCAAGTGGACGCTATTACGAAAAACGAAAAATAGTAAGCTATGGTCTAATTGCATTTCTATTTATTGCACCATTTATCAAAATTGGTGGTAATCAATTTTTAATGTTCAATGTCTTAGAACGTCGCTTTAACATTTTTGGATTTCCGTTTTGGCCACAAGATTTCTATCTGTTTGTAATTTCAATGCTGATTGGCGTTGTTTTCATAGCTCTTTTTACGGTAGCTTTTGGTCGTATATTTTGTGGATGGATTTGCCCGCAAACCATATTCATGGAAATGGTTTTTCGTAGAATTGAATATTGGATTGATGGCGATAGGAACAAACAACGTAAGCTTGACCGACAAAAATGGGATGCAGAAAAAATTAGAAAACGTCTATTAAAATGGTTCGTATTTCTAGTAATTTCATTTTTAATTGCAAATGTATTTTTGGCGTATTTAATTGGGAGTGATAAGCTGATTAAATATATAACCGAAGGCCCTTTTGCTCATACTGGCACACTTATTCCGCTCATCATATTTACAGCTGTTTTCTATTTTGTGTTTGCATGGTTTAGAGAACAAGTTTGTATTATCGCTTGTCCTTATGGCAGATTACAAGGGGTTCTATTAGATAACAAGTCTATAATTGTGGCCTACGATCATAAACGTGGTGAAGCTGAAAATGGACGTAAAAGTTTCAGAAAAAATGAAGATCGTGAAGCTATGGGTCATGGCGATTGTATAGATTGTATGCAATGTGTGAATGTTTGCCCAACAGGAATTGATATTAGAAATGGCACACAATTAGAATGTGTTAATTGTACAGCCTGTATAGATGAATGTGATCATATTATGGATAGTATTGATCTGCCACAAGGATTGATTCGCTATGCAAGTGAAGATGAAATAGAAAAGAAAAAGAAATTTGAATTTACGCCTCGATTAAAAGGCTACACAGCAGTTTTAATTATTTTAACTGGTTTACTTACAGGATTACTATTATTGAGAACAGATCTTGAAGCTCGAGTTTTAAGACTTCCTGGGCAATTATACGAGCACAAAGAAGGCACTATAATTAGTAATGTATTTACTTATAAATTGATTAATAAAACAACAGATACAATAAGTGATGTGAGCTTTAAATTACGAAAGTATAAAGGCGAAATTAAATTAGTATCAACATCAGATGATTTTATAGTACCTGCTCAAGGCGCTGCAGAAGGCACTCTTTTTATAGAAATTGATAAGAGTGAACTCTCAGGCGATAGAGACAAACTAATGATTGAGGTGTATAGTGGTAATGAATTGATAGAAACCACGACGGTTAACTTTTTAGGACCGAGGAGCTATAACTAAATAAGTCTTCAGTATGCAGTAGTCTGCATGAACTGAATTATGGATAAAAGAAGACTATTAATTAATAAAAGGAGATTCCCACTTTCGTGGGAAGAAGAGGTATGAAATTTAATTGGGGAACAGGAATCGTAATAGCATTTATAGGGTTTATAAGCTTTATAATGTACTTCGTCATCAACATGAATATGAATGACAAATATGACACATCATTGGTAAGAGAAGATTATTATGAAGCAGAATTAGAACTACAAAATGATATCGATAAAGAAAATAATTCTAAAAACTTAGAATCAAATCTGTCATGGAAACGCACAGATAAAGGACTAGAAATAGCATTTCCCGAATCTCTAGATATAAATAAAATTACAGGAAAAGTGTTCCTATATAGACCATCTAATGAACAAGTGGACTTTGAAATTGCAATTTCATTGTCAAATCACAATTTGCTCATACCTGACAATCGTTTGTTAGATGGTCGCTGGAACATTAGAGTAGATTGGCAATATAAAGGAAATTCATATCTCTTTAAAAAAGAGATTAACTATTAACATAAAACATGCTTTGGTCTGCACTCATATTTGGTCTTTTAGGAAGTTTTCACTGCGTTGGCATGTGTGGACCTATCGCCTTTATGTTACCTGTAGATAGAAGCAATTCTACTAGAAAAGTATTTCAGATTTTTTCTTATCACTCTGGAAGGTTGCTAGCCTACTCCATTATAGGCCTCATTTTTGGACTCGTAGGTAAGCGTTTATATATCTTTGGAATCCAGCAACAACTATCAATTATTATTGGCGTTTTAATGATAGTCGTCGTTTTAACACCAGTTAAGACCTTCAATAAATACAACTTTTCAAAACCACTTTACAGGCTCATTTCCGCAGTAAAAACCAAATTAGGGAAAGCACTGAAAAAGAAAACTGCAGATACCTTTTTAACCATAGGCTTCCTTAATGGATTCTTACCATGTGGCTTGGTCTATATGGCAGTTCTTGCCTCTCTAGCCATGCAAAATGCTCTTTATGGCGGTTTTTATATGATGCTTTTTGGATTGGGTACTATCCCTTTAATGACGACTGCTATTTATCTGGGTAAATTTTTAAATTCTACGATTAAACAACGGATTCAAAAAGCGATTCCTGTGTTTGTCGTGATTATTGGATTACTATTTATTGTTCGTGGTATGGGGTTGGGAATTCCTTACCTCTCTCCTGCTCCAGTTATTGAAATCTCATCGAGTACAATAGATTGTCATTAATTTTCTTAACTGACAAATATCATGGTTTTTAGACACAGTAAATAGTAATTTTAGTGTAGCATTTAAAACCAAAGATTATGAAAAAAAGAACGCCTGTTTCTACAATTATGACAACTGATGTCATCACTCTAAATCATTCTGATAATTTAGAGGTAGCAGAATCACTATTCAAAAAAAATAATATTCGACATATTCCAGTAGTAAGTGGCGACCAAATTATAGGAATGCTGAGTTATACAGATTTACTAAGAATTAGCTTCGCAGATGCTATTGATGACAATGAGGAAGATGTTGACACTGTTGTTTACAATATGTTTACAATAGAGCAAGTTATGGCTAAAAACCTTATTAGTGTACATTCTAATTTGACAATAAAAGAAGTTGCAGAAATCCTTTCTAAAAAAGAATTTCATGCATTACCAGTAGTAGATGACAATAAACTAGTTGGTATTGTTACTACAACTGATTTGATAAATTATTTGATTGAGCAGTTTTAATCCGCCATTATTAAAATGATACAACCTGAAAAATGAATTATTGTCTTTCAGGATGTGTTATATCATTTAGTTAAAAGTGCCTTATCTAAATTAGTATTTGTTTTTTTTGTTCAAAATTAAAATCTATGTTTTCAAAAGCCTGCGAATACGGTATAAGAGCATCTATTTTTATTGCTAAAAATTCTATTGAAGGCAAACGGGTTAATCCTAAGTAAATTTTCGAAGAAATTAATTAACCATTTGCGTTTACTGCGAAAGTATTACAGGCATTAGTAAAAAACATCATAAGTATCTCAAAAAAAGGCGCTCATGGAGGTTTCGAAATTCCTCGAGATAATATTTCAAAAATTATTCTGTTACAAATCGTAAAAGCTATTGATGGAGATCAAATTTTCACAAGATGCCCATTAGGTTTAGGACAATGCAATGAATTGCATCCTTGCCCGCTTCATAATAAATTTGCTATAGCACGAACAGATTTAAGAGAATTACTAGAGCAAACTATCATAGAAGAGCTCGCTTTAAACTTAAAAAAAGGCTCTGCTTTTTTAAAAACCTAACGCTATTAATTGATATAACATGAGCATACATATTGAAGCAAAGAAAGGAGACATCGCTGAAACTGTATTATTACCTGGTGATCCTATGAGAGCAAAATGGATAGCAGAAACATTTTTTGAAAATTATAAACAGTATAATGATGTTAGAGGTATGTTTGGTTTTACTGGAACATATAACGGTAAACGTGTTTCGGTTCAAGGAACAGGCATGGGGATTCCATCTACATTAATTTATTGTCATGAACTGATAAATAACTATGGCGTTAAAAATCTAATTCGTGTTGGTTCTGCTGGATCTTATCAAAAACATATTAATATAAGAGATATTATAATTGCCATGTCTGCATCTTCAACGTCTGGAATTAATAACTCTAGATTTATAAATGCTGATTTCGCACCAACTGCTAATTTCGAGCTCTTCATGAAAGCTGCTGCCTATGCAAAAGCAAATCATATTCCTATCAAAGCAGGAAATATTTTATCATCTGATGTGTTTTATGAAGATGATTTTGACAGCTACAAAAAATGGGCAGATTTCGGGGTCCTATGTGTTGAAATGGAAACTGCTGGCTTGTACACTATCGCTGCTAAGCACGGTGTGAAAGCACTATCTATTTTAACGATTTCTGATTCTTTGGTAACCAAGGAAGCTACATCTGCAGATGAACGTGAGTCTACATTTAATACTATGATAGAAATTGCATTATCTACCTTACATTAATACTTAAAAATCTTTTATTCTATTTTAAAATGTGTGAAATAGGCAGAAATTAATCGCTCTAATTTATATAAAGCTTTTCTGGACTCAATAGTATTAATCTGTTCTCTCAAAATTGAAATTTCATCTAACATAGGTACCAAAACGACATGTAATTGATCGTGTGGCTTACCTTTCATAGAACAGTTTTTAATGATATAGCCCGTTTGTTTTGAAAGATCATCCCCTAAAATTACATAATCATTTTTTCCTTCTTTTTCAAATACTAAAATTATAGAGTCCATCAATTTTACACCTTGATGTGTTTCAGCATTGGCTATCCATTTTTTACCATTGTCCAATTTGAGTTCTAACGTATCTAAAATTGAAACAGCCTCTACTTGCGAAGCAGAATAAGAGGTCCTAATTTTTTGTTCATTCTTGCAACTCAATACTAAAAGTAAAATTACCGTAATAAATATATTTTTCATTTGATTGTTTTTATAGATTTTCAAGGTTCACTAAACTTCAAGACTGTTCGTTATTAATACGTCTTTTTTAGTAAATCAATTTTAACTTGCTCCTTTTATAATTCTATAGCGTTTACATATAGATCGTCTAAAAATCTTTCCTTTTTGATTTAAACATAATACGAAATACAGGTAACACGACCCAAACAGTTAGCATTATGAAAGATACTATGAGTCCGAAACTTGTTCCGAAGAATTGCTTAAAAATAGCTCCTGTATAGCCTAATAATGCTGAAATATCTAACTTTAAAAGTATTAACGTTCTAGACAAATCAATAGGGTTCAACATAGTCCCTATTAATGATAATTTATCCAAAGGATATTCTTCAAACATAATTAAGGTCATTAAAAATAAGCCATCATAAATGATTGCCAAAAACAACCATAACAATATAGCATAGCCAAATCCCTTAATTTTATTCTCGTTGGATAATGCTATATTAAATGCTAGTGCTGTAAAAATTAAGGTCAAAAAAGTCCCTGTAACTAATAGCAATGAAAAATCCCAAATAGCGCTACTCTCAAATAAACCATAAAACACAAACGGAATCCCTAAACCAAGAATCAAACTCATAGATAATGACAAAGCAACCCCTAAATATTGTCCCAAAAATATCGAAGATCGCTTTAAAGGTTGGGCTAATAGAAGCTCTGTAAATTCCTTAGAATTATAGTAATACATGACTCCAAAAACAGTCCCTATTAAGGGTACTAAAACGATTATCACATTCATTAACGTAATGACAGCTTTAGATAAATCATTATTCAAAAACAAAAGCACAATACCTAATAACAAATAGAATGCAAAATAGACGTAACTCCAACGGCTACGCATTAAATCATAAAAACTGTATTTTAATATTTTAAGCATGGTTGTCAATTAATATAGACGCAATAGCATGTTCAAAATCTGCCTGATTGGTCTTGATTTTTAATTCTGAAATAGAACCTCTAAAATAAATTTTACCTTCAAGTAAAAAAACAATTTCATCGGAAACCTCTTCAACAAAACTCATAATATGAGACGTTATTAGAATGGTTTTTCCTTTTGCTTTTTCTGTTTGAATTAAGTCTTTTAATCTAATTAATGAAATAGGATCTAAACCTGTTGTTGGTTCGTCTAAAATAATTAACGGACTATCAAACATAAACGTTAGTACCAAGTTTACTTTTTGCTTTGTGCCTCCAGAAAGTGTTCCTAATTTTTTATCTAAAAAGGGCTCTAATCTAAAAAGTTCAATTAAGTGTTCCTCTTCATTTGTATATTTTCGTAAGTCTTTAATCATCTTAATTAACTCTCTCACTTTTAAATTACTAGGAAAGTTAGCAATCTGAGGTAAATAGTCAATTTTATGTCGATACTCAGAGTTTTTCTTAATGTTTTCTCCATGCACCTTAATCACACCTTTATCTGGAATAACCATCCCAAGTATAGATTTAATAAAAGTCGTCTTCCCTGAACCATTTGGTCCAAGTACTGCGAAAATACCGCCTTCACTAATCATCAAATCTAAACCACTTAAGACCTGATTCTTTCCAAATTTTTTATGTAAATTTTCTATACTTACCATGTTACTTTCTTTGTTAATGGTTGATTATCTAGGAGATCATCTGGAGTAAATACTGGTGATACTTTTTCAGAAAAATCAATAATATCTATAAACATACTACGCATTAAAATAATCGTCTCGGGAGTACGATTTACGATATAAGAAAAGAGTTTTACAGGCCTATAAGGCACATCACCTATACCATCTTTATCTAAATCATAACCCGTGTAACTGCTCCAATAGTTTCTATCAAATAGGTTATCATTAACTTTGCTATTGTAAGCAATATCAAATGAATTATATAAAAAATTGTTCTCTGTAAATGTATTTGTATAACAGGCTCCTTTTACTTTAATAGCCCAACCATTACTTTTAAAATTATTGTGTTTATAGATAATTCGGTTGGAGCCTTCAATATTAATTCCAATAGTATTTTCTTCGAAGGTATTGCCTACAATTTCAGCATCATTAATCTCTTTTAGTAACATTCCGTAAGAAGCAGTTCCCCAATTTTCTTTAAAAACATTGTTATACATTTTAATTTTTTTAGAAAACATCACAGCAACTCCAGCCCCATTATTCTCAAAGGTATTGTCTTGATAAATATCATCATTTGAAAACATAAAGTGCAATCCATATCTTACATTTAAAGCACTCACATTATTCTTTATCAAGCAATCATCAGAAAATTCTAAATAAATACCATCTCTAACGTGTTCAACATAATTATCTTCGATTTCAATATGATGACTATACCATAATTGTATCCCATTTCCGGAGTTATACTCCTCTACTGCGTCCCCAATAACTTTATTATGAAACACCTTTCCATGATGAGACTTTTCGATATAAATCCCAAAGAACAACTTTTCTAATACCAAATTTTTGATCACGAAATTTTTACTTTTCCTGACGCGAATGGCTGCATAATCTTCAGTATAACTTGTACCTACATTGATGATAAACAAACCATCAACCGTCACATTATCTGATATAATAGTGAAGATTTCACCTTTTCGTTCACCATCAATTATTGGGTAGTTTTTACCAATAATTGTCAATGGTTTGTTGACTACAATATCATATTCTTTATAAGTACCTTTTCTAACGAGAATAGTATCAAAATCTTTGGCTTCATTAATAGCTTCTTTTAATGTTGAAATAGTACAACTATTACATACTTCTATTTGAAGTGCATAACTAGAACTAGCCATTAAAATGGCAGACAAAAAAACGAATATAGTTTTCTTCATTATCTGACAATCAAAAATTTAGAATTTTGAATAGCTTTAACCCAGTGCTCTTCATCTTTTGGAAAATTGAAGATTTGATGTTTTGAAAGTCGGTATTCTAAATTATTGATATAGAATACAATGTCGCCTTCCAAAACAAATAGATATGCATCTCTTGGAGACGTATGCTTCGGAAAATTTTTATTAGCTTCTAAACTAATATAAAGTATTTCTTTAGCATTAATATCTAATAATTTCCCCGCTTGCAAACCTGTATAGGTTGTAGTATTTATTTCATTATTAATTATGTACATCGAACGAGTCTTTAAAGTGAATTAATAATTCTCCCCAAGTGTATAAATCACCTGTTTTTTCTTCTTGCGCTTTTTCAGCATCTGCTTTATCTTCAAAAGCAGATAAAAATGCTCCCATTGGACTGGAAATATTTTCACTTATCAAGAACGTCGCTTTGGCAGCATCAATAAGGTCTGCTGGGGCTGTATAATTATTAGATAAATACAATGCTATTTCAGAAGTATCAAACTCATCCATAAAATTGATCATACACTCAGTAGCATCAAACATATAGACTTTGCCTTTTTTAGTGACTATTTCTGCTGCATGAACTTTATCTACGATAGTCATTTTACAAAAGTGACAACCATCGCTGCCATAATCTATGGGTTTTGGTGAAACATTACAGCTAAAGAAGAGGAATAGCAATGCAATGATTAAATAGTGTTTTAGTGTTTGCATTATTTTAGTGTTTTCGTGTTTTAGTGTTTTAGTGTTTTAGTCTGTCTACATGGTCAATTCTTTTTTGTGCTTCTTTTTTTCAAACAAATAGGCTAAGAGTCCTGTTGCGATACCCAAACCTAAAAATAGCGCACCTAATTGTGGGTAAGAATGTGCTCTAAAGTTTAGAATATCTCTACTTCCAAAAAGTGGTGGCTGAAATCCCATTTGTGTACCATCTGGATTGGTGAATTTCATGATCGCTTTAGGATCTAAATTATGTCCATAATCGTGTTCCCATAAATAGAAGTCATACATTCCTGCTGCACTCATTACTACCATTAAGATAAACCAGCCTAGAAACCATTTGTAATTTCCTCTAAACGCTATAAGAAGTCCTATAACACTTGTAATAATAATTCCCAAAGGAAATATCTTAAATTCAGGAATCGCATCTGGTATGTACTGCATACCTACATAATGATTCATCAAGTTTATATTTTTGATATCATGAGGGTTAGCATCTGAAAAATCATTAACATGAATATACATACCCAAAGGTGTAGGGTATTGTGGTGCTTCAAGTGTGATTTTCCAAAGTGGGAATAAAAATAGTCCTAAGGGCAGAATAGCTGCAAGAAACATGATGATGTTTGACTTTTTCATCGGTTATAATTTAGTGGTTTTATAGTGTTTTAAAAAGAAAGGCGAGAGTAAAAATTAGCTCTCGCCTTTTAAATAGGGAAATAAACACTAAAACAAAATCTCCCTATTTTCATATCAATTTAGCCTTGTAATGTCGCATATAATTTGTTTCTTTTTCATTTATATTTCTTCATAAAATGAAACCTTAACTATAGCTATACTTTAATTTTCTTCATTATCTAACTAAAAAATAATTCAAATTATTTATACAACAATTCAAAACTAAAGTGGTATTGTTTATTCAATTTCTTCTCCAAGTGACCATTTTAATGGTGTGTTAGCATCTGCTGCAGATACTCTGATATAACCTTGCATCTCTTGGTGAAGTGCAGAACAGAAATCTGTACAATAGAATGGCCAAACACCGACTTGTTTTGGATACCAAATAGACGTTTTAGTTTGTCCAGGCATAATCAACAACTCTGAAGAGTTTTGACCTATCATCGCAAAGCCATGAGGTACATCAAAATCTTGCTCTAAGTTTGTGATATGAAAATATACTTTATCACCAACCTTAATTCCTTCAATATTATCTGGTGAAAAGTGACTTCTAATCAAGGTCATATACACATGAACTTCTTTACCGTTTCTAACTACTTTTACATCATCATCAGATTTAGCTGCGTGAGGATGTTTATTTTCCTCTAGACTATAAATTTTTTGAGAACGCTCTTTAATAAGATCTGCTCGCATTGCTGCTGCGTAGTGCGGCTCACCGTGGGTTGGAAAATCTAATAGTAATTCCATTTTATCGCCAGAAATATCATATAATTGAGCACTATGCTCTAACTCGGGTCCTGTAGGCAAATAGCGATCTTTTGTGATTTTATTCATCGCAAACATGTATTTCCCTTGTGGCTTGCTAGAGTTTCCGCCAGGTATGGTTAAGTGACCAACAGAGTAAAACGTTGGTTGTCTATCTAATACTTCCCATGTACCTAGTTTCCATTTTACAACTTCTGAAGAAATAAAGAATGTCGTATACGCATTTCCTTTTCCATCAAACTCTGTATGTAAAGGACCTAGGCCTGGTTGCTCTACAGAACCTGCTAATACGTCTTCAAAGTTTAAGATTGGAATACCATAGGCTTCACCAGCAAATTTTTCGTTTTCGATAGCATCTAACATTTTTGTAAAAGAGTGAACCGTTAAGTTTGCAGATAATTTCCCATTACCAACGATATACTCACCTGAAGGATCAACATCACAACCATGTGGCGATTTTGGTGTTGGTAAAAAATATACAGCACCAGGAACCTCTGACGGATTAACAACACGTACTTCCTTTTTCATAATAGATGTTGCAGTATGCGTAAAGTCATCATATACATTATGTGCATAATTAGCTGGCATCATAGTACCACCACCATTATTTACATATTCTTCAATTTTCTTCCAGTTTATAGCTGCGATAAAATCTTTATCGTTTTGAGATGCATTAACCTCTAACAATGTACTTGCTTCTTCTGTGTTATATGTTGTAAAGAAGAACCAACCATGAGATTTTCCACGTCCAGGGTGCGATAAATCGTAGTTAAAACCTGGCATTAATATTTGAAATTTTATGTCCATACTCCCTGTTTCTGGAGCGACACTAATAAAAGATAGGGCGCCTTGAAAATTACCTTTATACTCACTAATGGGCATATCTCGTTGTGGAATTGGTATAGAAAAACGCGTACCTGCAACGACATATTCAGTATTTTCTGTTACAAATGAAGAACTATGGTTACCAGCACTGTTCGGTATTTCAATAATTTCAGTTGTTTCAAAGGTTTTTAAATCAATTTTCGCAATTCGAGGTGTATTGTTTTCATTTATAAAAATGAAACGACCATCAATTTCGCCATTAGTTTGCGAAATATCTGGATGGTGAGAATCTCCCCAAGGAATAAATCCATGAGAGGTATTCAACATAGGCTTGGTCTCTTCAGAATATCCATAACCATTTGTTGGAAACTGTGAGAATACGGGAATCTCCTTGAACATTCTTCCTGACGGTAATCCATAAACGGTTAAATTACCACTATAACCACCAGAAATAAAAGCGTAAAATTCGTCGTGCTCTCCTGGAGCAACATATACTTTCTCAGCTACATTACTTGCCAATGCACCAGATTGTCCATTGGATGACTTTGTGTTATTACAACTTGTAAAGGAAGCTAGAACGCATACCATTACAATAGTAGATGTTATTATATTTTTCATTTTTATATACATTTAATTAGTGTTTTATTCTTCCGTTGGTGGCAATAAGACTTTATCTATCACGTGCACAATACCATTTCCTGCTGATATACTAGCTAAAATTTTTGCTCCACCAATTATTGGTTCTCCATCTATAACTTCCACTTTGACATAACCATTATTGGCTTGTCCTAACTTTTTAAATTTCTTTAAAAAGTCTTTGGAGTAATTTCCTGGAGTGACATGATACTTTAATATATTAGCTAAAGCATCTTTGTTTTCTGGTTTTAGTAAATTCTCAACTGTTCCCGCAGGTAACGCTGCAAAAGCTTCATTTGTTGGTGCAAACACCATAAGTGGCCCTGCATTTACTAAAACATTCTCTAATTGTGCAGCTTGAACTGCTGCGACCAAAGTGGTATGGTCTTTAGATCCAATTGCAATACTTAAAACAGTCGTGCTGCCATCATCTTCAATAAAGGCTTGACCTGTTCTCTCTGTTTTGTCATTTTCAGTTGTTGTAACTGTTGCGTTCGTTGTTGCTTCTTTGTTGTCTGTTTTACATGAGAAAATTAGTGTGAAACATGCAAAACCAAAAAACAGGTTTTTTAAAATTTTCATTGTTTGATAATTATTTTGGTTAGTATTATAGTGTTCTAAAATATTCTAAAACTGCTCTAGCATCTTCTTCAGACAGGTTTTGATTTGCCATTGGAGAACCATTAAATTCCATTAACAACTCTTTAGCTAAAGGATCATTTTTAACCATCTCATCAGGATTCAAAATCATATTCATAACCCATTCTGGTGTTCTACGATCCAGAATACCTTTAGGAGATGGACCAATAAATTTTTTATCTACTCTATGGCAAGCAGTGCACATTTTTTTATACACATCTGCTCCATGTGTTGCCATTTTTTGATCTACTTCTGCACGCTGTGTTACAGATTTTATTGGTCCCAAACCTTTGTTGGTTAAATCTATTCGTTTTGAAGGAGGAGTAGCTGATTTTTTAGGGGCTTGAACTTTAACTGGAACCTCTTTTTTACCATAAGATATTTTCTCTTTCTTCTTTTCTTCTTTGCTTCCGCAACTTAAGAGTAGCGTTACAAATAATACTGTCATTAGTTTTAGTGTTGTGTTCATTTATAGTTTGTTTTACGGGGCAAACTTAATGACTTAAGAGTGAGATAAATATGACATTTATCATATTTCGGATAATTATATCCTAATTAAATTTAAATGTATTTGACACACTTGTATTGTTAAATTCTATCTTAAAACAAGGTCTATATTTATGGATTAAAACTTTTGCTTATCTTTAAAGCAATCAAACCAAACCAAATGAAAAAATCACTATTCTTGGTGCTATTTTTAGCATCAATCTCTCTTCTCGCACAAGATATTTCTCTAGCTGTATTAAAAAACATGAAACCTCGTAACATTGGTCCAGGCGCAATGTCTGGACGTGTCACAGCAATTGATGTTGTGCATAATAATACAAAGGTCATGTATGTAGGAACTGCTTCTGGTGGTCTATGGAAAAGTGAATCTGGAGGTATTACTTGGTCGCCCATTTTTGATAGTGAATTAACCGCTTCCATAGGAGCAGTTGCTATACAACAATCAAATCCTAGTGTGATTTGGGTTGGAACTGGAGAAGGAAATCCTAGAAACAGTTTAAATGGTGGTTATGGTGTATACAAATCCCTTGATGGGGGTAAATCATGGACGTCTATGGGATTAGAAAACACAAGACATATTCATCGTGTTATTATTGATCCAACAAATCCAGATGTAGTTTATGTTGGAGCGATTGGCTCACCTTGGGGAAAGCACCCAGAGCGTGGTGTTTTTAAAACTACAGATGGCGGAAAAACATGGAACAAGATTCTATTTGCAAACAACAAAACAGGGGTTGCAGATTTAGTGATGGACCCAACAAATCCAAACAAATTAATTGCAACGCTATGGGAACACAAACGTGATCCTTGGTTTTTCAATTCTGGTGGTGAAGGTTCTGGATTACATATCACTCATGATGGTGGGGACACTTGGAAAAAAATCACAGAAAAGGAAGGTTTCCCAAAAGGGAATTTAGGTCGTATTGGTGTTGCTATTGCTAAAAACAAACCAAACATCATTTATGCACTGGTTGAGGCGAAGAAAAACGCCTTATACAAAAGTGAAGACGGCGGATTTAAATGGAAAAAAATCAATGATAAATCTAGCGGCAGAGGTTCTGACGGTATAGGAAATAGACCGTTTTACTATTCTGAAATCTATGTAGATCCAAAAAATGAAAATCGTATTTACTCCGTATTCACTTATATAAACGTTTCTGAAGATGGCGGTAAAAACTTCAAACAATTAATGCCTGCTTATGGTGTTGATAATGGAATACATCCAGATCATCACGCGTGGTGGATTCATCCAACAGATGGTAATTTCATGATTGATGGTAATGACGGAGGACTAAATATTACCAAAGATGGAGGGAATTCTTGGCGCTTCATTGGTAACCTACCAGTTGCTCAATTCTACCATATTAATGTCGATAATGAAACGCCCTATAATGTCTATGGTGGCATGCAAGATAATGGGTCTTGGAGGGGTCCAGCATACGTATGGAGAACACAAGGAATTCGTAACAGTTATTGGCAAGAAATCAGTTTTGGTGATGGCTTTGATGTAGTTCCAGATAAAGACGATTCTCGTTACGGTTGGTCTATGAGTCAACAAGGTTATGTGAGCCGATATGATTGGCAAACAGGAAATAATTATTCAGTAAAACCAACACATCCAGATCCAGAAGTCGCTTTACGATTTAATTGGAACTCTGCGATAAGTATTGACCCCTTTGATAATAGCACGTTGTACTTCGGAAGTCAGTTCGTTCATAAATCTATAGATAAAGGAGATACATGGACGGTTATTTCACAAGACCTTACGACTAACGATCCAGAAAAACAGAAACAATCTGAAAGTGGTGGCCTTACTATGGATGCTACAGGAGCCGAAAACCACACAACTATTTTAGTGATTGAACCGTCTCCAGTAGAGAAAAACATGCTGTGGGTAGGAACAGATGATGGCAAAGTACATTACACATTAAATGACGGAACATCATGGACTGACGTCACGTCAAACATCAAGGATTTACCTGCTGGAAGTTGGGTTGCTCAAATAAAAGCCTCTAACAAAAATAAAGGTGAAGCCTTATTAATTGCTAATGATTACAGACGCTTTAATTATATGCCTTATGCTTACCGAACGACTAACTACGGAAAAACATGGACTCGTATTGTAGATGCTGAAGATGTACAAAGCTATACGCTATCTATTGTAGAAGATCCCATAGAAAAAAATCTCTTGTTTTTAGGAACTGATGATGGATTATATGTGTCTTTTAATGCTGGAAAAAAATGGACTAAATGGACTAATGGATTTCCAACAGTGTCCGTAAAAGATTTGATTATCCATCCAAGAGAACATGATTTAATTATTGGAACGTTTGGTCGAGCCGCTTGGGTACTAGATGATATTCGTCCATTACGTGCTATGGCAAAAAACCAAGAGGTTATAAATCAAAAGTTAGAGCTTTTTGAACCGCCAACTGCTTATCAAGCTGCTTACCAACAACCCACAGGTAGTCGTTTTGGTGCAGATGCTATGTATCATGGTGAAAACAGAGATTATGGTGCTAGACTCTCTTACTTTGTGAAAATTGATGCAACAAAAGAATCTTCAAAAGATGAAGATGAAGATGTGGAAGATAAAAAGGAAGATGATAGTAATGTGAGTGAAGACATTTCCGAAGAAAAAGAAGATATAGATGAGAACCTGAAACAAGTTCAGGTGAGCTGGGATTCTATTCATCTCAAAATTTATGATGGTGATCGCTTAATTAGAACACAAAAACAAAAGGCTCCTGACTCCACTGGTTTATATAAATGGACTTGGTATATGGAAGAAGCCGGTGTTGACTATCCTTCAAAGCGCATTAAAAAACGTACAAATGAACCAGGAGGTGTGACTGTAAAACCTGGGAATTATAAATTGGTGATGAATTTTGGTGATCAAACTTCTGAACAAATGATCACTGTAAAATCAGATCCAAGAGTTAATGTTTCAATGGTAAACATTAATCAAGTTTATGATGCTTCTAAACAGTTGGAAGGTATGCAACAAACTGCAGCAGATGCTGTAAAACAGCTTATTGAAAGCAAGACGATTGCTAAAGACTACCAGTCACTTCTAAGTAAACTAGATAAAAAGAAGTACAAGGACGATATAAAAGCATCAAAAGCAATTATTAAAAACATTGATAGCATCGTAGACCAATTCTTAGGCAAAGAAGATAAACGCCAAGGTATTACTAGAAATTCAGAAGTTACAGTTATGCAACGACTAGGGCAAGCAAGACAATATGTTGGTTCTAGACAAAATGGGATTACGGCAACCGAAACGACTTTGATAAAAAATGCTAAAGATGCTTTGGAAACGGTATTAACCGAGATCAATACATTTTTTAATGATCACTGGAAACCTTACCAATCTAAAATGGAACAAGTACAACCAAATCCATTTAAAGATCTAAGGGCTTTTAAATTAGATTAATTTGAGTTTAAAATTTATTGGATTTACTCTTGTAATTGAACTCCTCTAGATTCAAAATAAGTTTTGAATCGTTCTCCTCTTTGAAAAAAGAGGAGAACTGGCTTAAATATTAATAAAATAAGTTTGCAACCTAATTATTTGTTGCAATGATCGTCTGTCATAAATTAAAACTCCATTAATATTGACTTAAAAAAACACTATTTTTGATTTAATTAATTATAATTCAGTACATTATAAAATAAAAATCATAAGCTTTGTTTATACAAGCTAATTAGCAAACTGAAGTTTCGACATTTTAAAAAATCAAACAACCAAACACTAAAACAATCACTATGCAAACAAAATTATTAGTATTATGCTTAGCAATGCTGATGTTTTCTTGTAAAGAGGACACCAAAGATACAACTATAGCAGAACGAGAAATCCAGCAGTACACGATTGAACAATTTATGGACAATGAAGCTGTTGGAGGCGGAAGTTTTTCTGCAGATAATAGTAATTTACTTGTATCGAGCAATCGATCTGGTATTTACAATGTGTATACCATTCCTACTAAAGGTGGAGAAATGACTACGATAACAAGCTCTGACAGCACCTCAATTAGAGCAGAATCTTATTTCCCAAATGACAATAGAATGCTATTGAGCGCAGATGGAAATGGTGATGAAATTGATCACCTTTTTGTAAGAGAACTAGATGGCACTATCAAAGACATCACGCCAGAAAAAGGTGCAAAAGCTGGCTTTTATGGATGGTCTGAAGATGACGAGTACTTATATTTTAGTTCAAATAAAAGAAACCCAAGATATTTTGATGTTTACAAAATGTCAACCGATGATTATACTTCTAAAATGATATATCAAGATGATACTGGGCTTACGTTTTCAGGAATGTCTAATGATGAGAATTATTTTGCATTAAACAAATCGTTAAACACTAATGATAGTGACTTGTCTATTTACAATGTCACTACAAAAGAGACGACTAAGGTTAATGCCAATCAGAGTGCTAATTCTTCAGAAGATTTCTCTAAAGACAACTCCACATTCTACTATACTACTGACGATGGCTCAGAATTTGCATACCTGATGTCCTACAACTTAAAGACTAAAGAGGCGACAAAAGTATTGGAGAAATCATGGGACATTTCGGGTGCTGGTTACACATCCCAAGGAACGTATATGGTGGTTTATGTTAATAATGATGGTAAAAATGCCATTGATGTTTTAGATGCTGAAACCATGAAAGCAATCAACTTACCTAATTTTGGGGATAAAAGTATTACAAGTGTGGGATTTAGTGATGACGAAAAATGGATGCGTATGTATGTTGGAGGATCTAATTCTCCTTCAGATTTATACACTTATAATCTAGAAACAAAAGAGCAACATAAACTCACTAGTGTATTAAATGAAGAGATTAATGCTGATGATTTAGTAACTGCAAAAGTTGTTCGTTATGAGTCGTTTGATGGTACTGTTATTCCAGCAATATATTACTTACCTAAGCAAGCTTCTAAAGAAAACAAAGCACCTGCAATGGTTTGGGTTCATGGTGGTCCTGGAGGACAAACACGACAAGGGTTTAGTTCTTTAATTCAGTATATGGTTAATCATGGTTACGCAGTTTTAGCTGTCAATAATCGTGGTAGTAGTGGTTACGGAAAAACATTCTACCAAATGGATGATTTAAACCATGGAGAAAAAGATTTACAAGATTGTGCAGAAGGTAAAAACTGGTTGGTATCACAATCTGAAATTGATGGTGATAAAATAGGAATAATTGGAGGATCTTATGGAGGCTATATGACTATGGCAGCGCTAACTTATACTCCAGAAGAATTTGATGTTGGCGTGAATCTGTTTGGAGTAACCAACTGGATGCGTACCTTAAAAAGTATTCCACCATATTGGGAATCTTTTAGAGAGTCACTCTACCTTGAACTTGGCGATCCTTTTTCTGCAGACTCAATACGTTTAAAACGAATTTCACCATTGTTTCATACCGATAAAGTTACCAAGCCATTAATTGTACTACAAGGCGCTCAAGATCCAAGAGTATTACAAGTAGAATCAGATGAAGTTGTTGCAGGCGTTAGAAAAAATGGCGTTACAGTAGCATATGTATTGTTTGAGGATGAAGGTCATGGTTTTGTGAAAAAAGAAAATCAAATAGAAGCGTATAGTAAAATACTTAAGTTTCTAGATGTTCATCTTAAAAATGGGAGTCAGCCTATTGAAGAGAATGTTCAGAAAATTGAAGGCTAATAATGAAAAACTCATTTAATGACTATAAAACGAGTCTTAAAGTCGGCACAAAAATATAACAATAGCTATAAGTAATTGCTTGTTCCAGACTACTTCTAAAAATCTGCGAAGATTTTCAGTTTGGTGTGTACTTGAAAAGTTATGTGCTAAACAACGCAACTACTAATAGCTAACCGTTGTACATAATTAAAAATGAACTAAAAACGTAAATTTTAAAAGTAACTAGACGTAGTTCCGTTAGACGTAACATCTTTGATTTTTATAATTGCTGTTTTCACAACTAAAAGTAAATTATTAATTTTAAAATGTTTGTTTATGAAAAATTTAAATAACTCTAGTGTTAAAGAAGTAAGCACTAAACAAATGAATGACGCAAATGGAGGATTAATTGGTGTCTTATTTTTATGTACACTTGTACTTCTTGCTCCTGCTGCTTGATGGTTTAGAATGCCTTCTAGAAAAGCATTCGTTCAACCTTCATTAACTTGAGGACTATTAAATAATAGTCCTGTTTTTATTT
>JAWUWM010000111.1:0-16782 GCA_034111845.1 Psychroserpens sp.
CTGTTTCTGTGTTTCGCGACCTGTTTTAGCAATTGTTTCACTCCATGAAATCAAATCGTGAATAGCACTCTTATTCCCTTTAGCTTTAAAAGCAGAGCGAATCCAGAAGACAAACCAGTCTTCAAACTGGGTGTCTTCACTATCGCTATAGACTAAATCGCAAGCTTTGTTATAATTTCCGTTAGATTGATGTGCAATTTTGATAGCATCAGGTTCTGGAATTTGATAATTTTTTAGCAGCGCGTCTTTAATAACACCTTCTGCTAGAGGTGGAAAATGTAAAACCTGACAACGAGATCTAATCGTATTTATAATTTGTTCCTCATCTTCTGCGATAAGTATAAAGACCGTTTTATTTGGTGGTTCTTCAATGAGCTTTAAAAGTTTGTTTGCTGCAGCAGTATTCATTTTTTCTGCCATCCAAATCAACATCACTTTATAACCTCCTTCATAAGATTTCAAGGATAATGACTTCACAATATCTAAAGCTTCATCAACACCTATTTGACCTTGTTTATTGTCTATTCCTAAAATTCTATACCAGTCAAATAAGTTTCCATAAGGTTGTTTGTCAATTAGTTGCCTCCATTCTTCCATAAAATGTTTAGAAACAGGGTGTTTTTTTATTTTATCTGTGGTTGCTACAGGAAACACAAAATGAAGATCAGGATGTGATATGTTTTTAAATTTTAAATTACAGCTCTCGGTACCATTTAAATTTTCACCTTCAGTGTTTTTACACAACAGATATTGCGCATACGCAATCGCCATTGGTAAGGTTCCAGAACCTTCTGGCCCAACAAACAATTGTGCATGAGGCGTGCGACCAAAATCGGCACTTTTAGTCAAATGGTTTTTAATATGTTCTTGCCCTAAAATTTCAGAAAATAGCATAGCGCAAATATACTTTTTTATTTAAATCTTTAAATATCTAATACTCGCAAACCTTTTCGTAAAAAAACACCTTTTATCAGTTGGTATTATTAGTTACATTTGTGATTTAATTTTTTAAAATACAAGACATGAAGACTCTAAATGATTTCAATTTCGAAAATAAAAAAGCACTAATCCGTGTAGATTTTAATGTGCCATTAAATGATATTTTTGAAGTCACAGATGCAACACGTATTATGTCTGCAAAACATACGATCATAAAGGTTTTAGAAGATGGTGGTAGCTGTATTTTGATGTCTCATTTAGGTCGACCAAAAGGTGTAGAAGAGCAGTATTCTCTAAAGCATATTATTAAGAATATTGAAGACATTCTTGGAGTTGAAGTTAAATTTGCAGAAAACTGTGTTGGACTCAAAGCCGAAGAAGCTGCTACAAATTTGGAGCCAGGAGAAGTTCTTTTATTAGAAAACCTACGTTTTCATGACGAGGAAACTGCTGGAGGCAAAGATTTTGCAGAGCAGCTATCAAAATTAGGTGATATCTATGTGAATGATGCATTTGGTACTGCGCATAGAGCTCACGCTTCTACAACAATTATTGCACAGTTTTTCCCAGATCATAAATGCTTCGGGAATTTGCTAGCCCAAGAAATCCAAAGCATCAATAAAGTTATGGAAACTGGAGAAAAGCCAGTTTTGGCTGTTCTTGGAGGAGCGAAAGTTTCTTCGAAAATTACAATCATCGAGAATATTTTAGATAAGGTAGATCACCTTATTGTTGGTGGCGGTATGACGTATACGTTTGTAAAAGCTCAAGGCGGAAGCGTTGGAGATTCTATCTGTGAAGACGATAAAATGGAATTAGCGCTTGAAATTTTAAAACAAGCTAAAGCTAAAAACGTACAAATTCATTTGCCTGTAGATGTGATTGCAGCTAATGATTTTTCTAATGATGCAGAAACGAAAATTGTTGATGTTAACGCGATACCAGATGGTTGGCAAGGTCTCGACTGTGGACCAAAAACCATTGCTATTTTTCATGACGTTGTGATGCAATGCAAAACTATTTTATGGAATGGTCCTTTAGGTGTTTTTGAAATGGAAAACTTTGCTGGTGGAACTATTGCTCTTGGAGACTCTATTGCAGAAGCAACAAAAAACGGGGCGTTCTCACTTGTTGGCGGAGGAGATTCTGTTGCAGCTGTGAAACAGTTTGGTTTTGAAAAGAAAGTAAGCTATGTGAGTACAGGTGGTGGTGCCATGCTAGAAAGTTTAGAAGGTAAAACGTTACCAGGAATTGCTGCTATTTTAGAATAGCCTAGTAGTCAATACTTGTTTTTTACTACGGAAGTCTCTTACAGCCACTGTTAATTTGTGAAACTAAACTTTCATTTTCGCTAAAAAAGCGCCATTTTAGCTGACTTGACGTTAGACTACATTCAAATATAGTCAACGATTAACACAGATCTAACACATGAACCATAAGCTTATTACTATAACTATTGGCTGTTTACTATACGCTTTAGTGTCTTTTGGACAGGATTCAATTCCGAAGAAAACAGACATAAAAAGACTCATAGAGACTGATTTTATTGAAGGTGAAACCTACGTAATTGATACTATTATTAGTGGTAAAAGCTTCTTTAAAAAGAGTATCAATATCAAACCAGAGTTAGACTCTATCCAAAACAGAAAACTTAAAGACCTTCCTCGTGCTGCTGAGATTGACGAAAAATGGCTAGAAGAATTGTATAGTAATGTATTATTTGATAGTATCTATGAATCTGTTACTACACTTACTTACGAACCAGTCGACTATCCAGAATTAACAACAGATACTTTAAAAGCGAGATTACAACGTCTTAATGCAAGAACTCCTTTTAATGTGGAGTACAACCAGTCTCTTGAAAGCGTTATAAAATCATACTTAAAGCATCGTCGTAATTCGATGTCTCGATTAATGTCATTGAGTCATTATTATTTCCCGTTGTTTGAAGAGTCTTTGGATAATAATGATATTCCGTTAGAAGTTAAATATTTAGCGATTGTAGAATCTGCTTTAAAACCAAAAGCACGATCGAGAGTTGGCGCAACAGGATTGTGGCAATTTATGTATGGTACAGGAAAAGAGCATGGTCTTGATGTAAGCAGTTATGTTGATGAGCGTAGCGACCCAGTAAAATCTAGTAAAGCTGCCAGTGAATATTTAGCGCGATTATATCGAATATTTGGTGATTGGGATTTAGCGCTTGCAGCTTATAACTCTGGACCAGGAAATGTATCAAAAGCCATTCGTCGTTCTGGTGGTTATAAAAATTACTGGAATATTAGAAAACATCTTCCACGTGAAACAGCAGGATATTTACCAGCCTTTTTAGCAACTATGTATATTTTTGAATATGCAGAAGAACATGGTTTTAAAGTACAACCACCTAAATATCATTATGTAGAAACCGATACTATTCAGGTGAAACAAATGATTTCTTTTGACCAAGTTTCAGAGTTGGTTGATGTGCCTTTTGAGGAGCTTCAGTTTTTGAATCCGTCTTATAAATTAGATATTATTCCGTATATTAAAGGAGAAGAGTATACCTTAAGATTACCTCGGGAAGCTATAGGTCGATTTGTGACTAATGAAACTGATATTTATGCGCATGTAACAGCAGAGATGAATAAGCGAGAAAAACCGCTTCCGCAGTTATTGGATGCTAAAAGTAAAACACGTTATCGTGTACAATCAGGAGACTACCTTGGTAAAATTGCTAGAAAATTTGGAGTACGTGTCAGTCAGATTAAACAATGGAATGGTTTACGAGGTAACACTCTAAAAATAGGACAACGACTAACCATTTATCCTCGAAAAGTCAATACGTCTTCTGGAAAAGCAGTGGCAAGTACGCCTAAAAAAGTGATCAATACTGCAGGCAAATCGACCTACAGGGTTAAGGATGGCGATTCGCTTTGGAGCATCTCCCAAAAGTTTCCGGGAGTTTCTGTTCAAAATATTAAAGAATGGAACGATATTAGCAGTAATAAATTGAAAATAGGGACAACTTTGATGGTCTCAAAGCAAATATAACTTATATAAACTCGAAAAAATGATTAAGAATGTATTACCCATTTTATTAGTTGCTACTTTATTTTTTGGATGTGGCGGTGAGGAAAAGAGATATGTATCTGCATCTTCTGGAGACATCAACAGTATTGTTGTAGTGTCTGATAATCTATTATGGGAAAACAATGTTGGAGAAGCGATACGAGATATTCTTGCAACATCTGTGGAGGGATTATCTAAAGACGAGCCTCAATTTTCAATGAGTCAAATGCCTACCGAAGTGTTTTCTGGATTTGCAAAAAATAACAGAACAGTTTTAAAGATAGAAAAAGGTAAGGAAGCAGCAACTCAAATTGCTAGAGATGCATACGCAAAACCACAAACTTTAGTGGTCGTCTCAGGGCAAACTAATGCTGAAATTATTGAGCAAATTAAAACGAATTCAGCAAAAATTATTAGTGCATTCAAAAAAACAGAAATTACAGAACGTCAACGAAGAACAAGTAAGTCTTTGTTTAATGATTCTCAAATTAGAGAAAAGTTGGGTGTGTCTTTAAGGTTTCCAACAGCCTATAGAATTGCAAAAACAGAAGATGATTTCTTCTGGATTAGAAGAGATATTAAAACAGGAAACGTTGATTTACTTATCTATCAAATACCTTTGTCATCTATTAGAAAAGGCGATAGTGCCGTTATAGATATCGTTAGGGTAAGAGATTCTGTTGGTAAAATTCATATTGAAGGTGCTTTAGAAAATTCGTATATGGCTACAGAGCCTGCATTTACACCATTTATTCATAATGTAATTATAGATAATAAATCAGCATTTGAAACTAGAGGACTATGGGATTTAAAGAATGCCTTTATGTCTGGCCCTTTTTTAAATTACGCTATTGAAGACAAAGTTAACAGTCGCTATATCATTGTAGAAGGTTATGTATTTGCGCCATCAATTGCAAAGCGAGATTACGTGTTTGAATTAGAATCAATTATAAAATCTATCGCCATAAAGTAAGGTATTGATCAAAAACAAAAAAGCCAACGATTATCGTTGGCTTTTTTTATACGTTTTGAGAATAATTATTTACTCTTTTTCAGTTGTCGTTGTTCCGTCCTCATCTTTACTGGCATCTTTAAATTCTTTGATACCGCTTCCCAGACCTCTCATAAGTTCAGGGATTTTCTTTCCTCCAAACATTAATAAAACGACTACAACGATTAAAATTATTTGCCATGCTCCAGGAGCTAAAAAAATACTTGATGCTATCATAATGTCTTATTTTGAGTTGCAAATTTAATAATTATACTTCAAATTTAACGTTAATAAGCAAACTTTAACCTTGGCTTATCACAATTGGACTTATTTTATTTAATTTTGTGAGATAATGGCAGAAAAAGAGAACAAAAAAAAATTTAGAAAAAAACTGCTTCATAAGTACCGTTTAGTGGTCCTTAATGAAGACACATTTGAGGAGCGCTTTGCTATAAAATTGACCCGTCTTAATGTTTTTGTGATTGTATCACTAGGAACGATTTTACTCATTTTTGGAACGATTTTTTTAATCGCATTTACGTCGTTAAAAGAATATATTCCTGGTTATTCCTCTACAGCGCTAAAGAAAAAAGCCACCGTTTTAAATTATAAAACAGACTCATTACAACAGGTCATAAATCTTAATGAGCAATATTATGCGTCTATTAAAAAAGTGTTAACTGGAGATGTGACCTCATTGGAGTTTAATAGAGATTCTATTATTGATGCAGCAAGTATAGACGCCAGTCAATTAGATTTAAAACCCACTAAGGAAGATTCAATATTAAGAGAACTAGTAGATAAAGAGGATAAGTATAATGTGTTTGAAACTACCATATCCTCCACAAATTTTGTGTTGTTTCCTCCTGTAAATGGAACCATTTCTGAAGGGTACAATATTAAAGAGAAACATTTTGCAGTAGATGTCGTTGTGGCTAAAGACACGCCGGTAAAAGCCACTGCAAACGGGACCGTTATTTTTGCAGAGTGGACTGCAAGCACTGGTTACGTTGTTATCATTGAGCATAGTTATGAGCTTATTTCTGTATATAAGCATAACGCGTCTGTAACTAAAGAACAGGGTGATCTAGTAAAATCTGGAGAAGTCATTGCTATGGCAGGAAATGCAGGAGAACTAAGTACAGGTCCACATTTACATTTTGAATTATGGAGTAGAGGTTATCCTGTGAATCCAACCAACTTTATAGATTTTAATTAATGATCTCTCTTAAACCTACATTAGCAAAACTCTTTGCAAAAAATATTAGAAGATCTGTGTTAAGATGGTCTAGCAAGCCTATTGAAACTCAGGACAAGGTGTTTAAAAATTTAATTAAAGAGGCGTCTTATACTCAGTTTGGTAAAGACCATGATTTCAAATCTATTAAGACCCATCAAGATTTTATTGAACGCGTTCCAATACGAGATTATGAAGACTTAAAACCTTATGTGGATCGTGTTGTTGCGGGAGAAGAAGATATTCTCTGGAAAGGAAAGCCATTATATTTTGCGAAAACATCTGGGACGACCTCTGGATCAAAATACATCCCCTTAACAAAAGAGAGCATGCCAACACATGTTGAAGCTGCTCGAAACGCCATCTTAATGTATATTGCTGAAACGGGAAACAGCAAATTTGTGGATGGAAAAATGATTTTCTTGCAAGGAAGCCCCACTCTCGAAGAAAAAAACGGAGTCCAGCTCGGAAGATTATCAGGAATTGTAGCACATTTTGTTCCAAAATACCTTCAGAAAAACAGAATGCCATCATGGGAAACCAATTGTATTGAAGATTGGGAAACTAAAGTTGAAGCTATTGTTGAAGAAACACTTTCAGAAGACATGGCAGTTATTTCTGGAATCCCATCTTGGGTTCAAATGTATTTTGAGAAGATTAATGCTAAGACCGGGCAAAAGGTTGGCGATGTCTTTAAAAACTTTAACCTATTCATTTTTGGAGGTGTCAATTATGAGCCTTATCGCGCAAAATTTGAAAGTCTAATAGGTAGAAGGGTAGATAGTATAGAACTATATCCTGCGAGTGAGGGTTTTTTCGCGTTTCAAGATACACAGAATGAAAAGGGAATGTTACTACAATTAAACTCAGGGATGTTTTATGAGTTTGTAGAAGCTCAACATTTTTTTGACGACACTCCCAAACGTCTAACGATTTCCGAAGTAAAAATTGGTGTTAATTACGTGATGATTATTTCTACTAATGCGGGGCTTTGGGCTTATAACATTGGTGATACCGTTGAGTTTACGTCTACGACACCTTATAGGATTATTGTTTCTGGTCGTATTAAACATTTTATTTCTGCGTTTGGCGAGCATGTGATTGGTAAAGAGGTTGAACATGCTTTACAAGAGGCAACCAATGATTTGGCGATAAGTGTAACTGAGTTTACCGTTGCTCCACAGATTAACCCAGACTCTGGACTACCATTTCATGAGTGGTTTATTGAGTTTGATACAGAACCTAAAGACGTTTTAGATTTAGCTAAAAAGATGGATGCTGCCATGCAGACGCAAAATAGTTATTACTATGATTTGATCTTCGGAAATGTGCTACAACCGTTAAAAATTTCAACTGTAAAGAAAAACGGATTTCAAGACTACATGAAATCTATAGGTAAATTAGGAGGGCAAAATAAGATCCCAAGGCTCTCTAATGACCGAAAAATAGCGGATGCCTTATACACTCAGAAATTGTTGAAATAATACTATATTTGTCCGCAAACCAAAAATGAATGAATAAAAGAAAAATTCACGAAAGAACTAGAGCTCAGGAGAGTTCAAATGCCATTGAGCGCATGTATGTCACCATGCGACATTTATTTAATCGTGGGTTTTATAAACCGATGGGTATCTCTGGTGAAACACTTAGAGAATCTTTATTACTATTGCGACCTGAAATTTACGGTTCTATTTCTGAAGAAAAAGCAGAACTAGAAGGGTTATTATATGTGATTGACCGTTTACCAGAAGGAATTGAGGAGTGTACATTTATTAATTTGACAAGTGATGAAGGGTACGGGAATTCACATTTTAAAGCTATAATACCGCCAAAAAGACGTCGTAACTGCTATCGCATTGATGCAGAGCAGATGAATATTGAAATTACGCGCGGACGCTCAGAAATTTATGATATCCTAACGCATCTTACTTTCTTATTTATTGAGTCTCACAAAATAAGTAAACGTGTTTTAATAGATGAGCAAGGAAGAACAACACGTGATTGGATAAAATTAGAAAAAGCAGTGCTTTCTAAAAAGAAATTAACGCAGCAAGAGCGTGAGATAGCGATTACACATACTGCCAATATTTTGGGTAGAACATTTGAGGAACTTACAAACGCGCATTTAAAATTTACGACTAAAGCTCAACCAGAACGATTATTACATATTGTGTATTGGTTGGGTAAACTTGCCATTGAGGAGGTTGTGAATAACAATAAAAGAACAGTGACTTTTAGTCCGGTTTTAAGAGAACGCTTAGGCCATCATTTACATGGTGAAATTTGGGCAGATAATATTAAAGAAGTACTCCAAAAGAAAAACTTATTGGGGCGTCCAATTCACATCATTAGTGCTAATATGCACAGTGTCATGAATTCCATTTTTACACCCATTGCTTTAAGAGCTATGGCTACAAAAAAAGATATTTTTGATATTTACGAAGCTATAGGTAAAAAGGAAAATGAAGATTTACGCAATAAAATTACTAAAGAAGCGTTGCAAAGTGGAATGACTTATATTGAGGATACCTCGGGTACGAATATAGACGTCCAGATCTTTGATACCGCTCAAATTGATTTCTCTAAAACAGACATTAAGGTTGGAAGCACGTTTGGAGATGATGAAAAGCCCGTAATTTTTGTTATGGATTATGCTTTTGGAGAGCAAGCTTATGAGACGATGGATGAGCTTTTGAAGCCCTACACTGTTGACGGAGAAAAGGTACTTTTAAATGTAGAATCTGTTTCTATAATGGGTAAAGCCGGAATTTTCGATTGTGGTAAAGGGGATTTTATGATTCCTTCTGCGCATATTTTTGAAGGTACAGCAGATAATTATCCTTTTGAAAACGAATTAAGCAAAGCAGATTTAGAAGGACAAGGTGTCAAAGTTTTTGAAGGCTCAATGATTAGTGTTTTAGGAACATCACTTCAAAATAAAGAGATTTTGAAATTCTTTTATAACTCGACTTGGAATGTGATTGGATTAGAAATGGAAGGCGCGCATTATCAAAAGGCTATACAAGCAGCATCAAAAGTGAGAGGCAGTATAAACCCTAATGTGAAAGTACGTTATGCGTATTATGCAAGTGATAATCCTTTAGAAACAGGAAGTACTTTAGCGTCTGGTGGTTTAGGTACGTCTGGAGTTAAGCCAACCTATTTAATAACACGAAAAATATTACAACAGATTTTTAATAAATAATATAAAGATATGAGCGAAAATTTACCTGACAATAATACTACTGAGGAAGTTGATTTGGGAATTTTATTTAACGCAATTGGTAACTTTTTCAATAAAATTTTTGATTTTATAGGAGCTGTTTTTAAGGCCATATTTTCATCAATAATCTTTTTAATTAAGGCTGTAATTGAGAATTTCAAGGTTATTTCTATTGTGATTCTACTCGCTTTATTAGTTGGCTTAGGTTTAGAGAAAACTAGGGCAGTAGTCTATTACTCTGAGATGCTGGTTAGGCCTTATTTTAATTCAAAATATCAATTAGTTTCTAATATCGATTATTATAATTCTCTATTAGATAGTGAAAATTATGGAAATTTAATTTCTATTTTTGAGATATCTGAAGAGGACTTAAAAACAATTAAAAAATTCGAAATTGGTACTGGTCCTGAGACAGAAAATCAATTAATACAAGAATATGATGAGTATGCTAAGTCAATTGATAGTACTAGAGCTTTAGACTTAACATTTGAAGATTTTGTTGAAAATAGAGATTTATATTCAAGTGACGTTTACAATATTAGAGTTGAATCGAGTAAAAGAGATATTTTTAAAAAACTATCAAGTGGATTTAATACAACATTTAACAATGAGTATTCTGAAAAGTTAATGCGTGTTAGAGATTCAACAATATCTATAAGAAAGGCGACATATTTAAAAGATCTAAATAAAATTGACTCATTACAAACAGTATATATTAGGATTTTAACTCAGGAATCTTTAAATGGAGCGGTTACAATTGGAATTGAAGGTTTATTGCCTTTAACTCGAGAGAAATCTAAAACTAATGAATATGAGTTATTTAATCGTGAAATGGCGATACGAGATTCTATTCGAGGTTTAGACCAACTTAAGATTGAAGAAAGTGTTTATTATGATGTCATAACAGATTTTTCTGAAATAGGCTTAAAATCAAATAAATTAGGGAAAAGGTACTCTTTAATTTTTCCAATACTATCTATATTTGTAATGCTCTTACTGTACATTGCGATTAAGGTTATAAAATTTGCTAGAGAATATGAAGGATAAAGTTATATTAGTTACGGGAGGAGCAGGTTTTATTGGGTCTAACTTTATTCCGTATTTTTTAGACAGCTATAAATACACAAAAATTATAAATTTAGATAAGCTTACTTATGCTGGTGATCTTTCTAACTTAGAAGAAATTTCTTCTCACAGTAATTATTCCTTTATTGAAGGTGATATTTGTGATAGAAATTTAGTAGAACACCTTTTTAAGGTTCATGATTTTGACGCTGTTATTCATTTTGCTGCAGAGTCTCATGTAGATAATTCCATTAAAAATCCTGATGCGTTTATTCAGACCAATATTTTTGGGACATTTAATCTTTTAGATGTTGCAAAAAATTGCTGGATGGTAGGCGCTAATGAATTTAAAAAAGGATGCGAGTCTAAACGTTTTCATCATATATCTACAGATGAGGTTTATGGTACGTTAGGTGAGGTTGGTTTATTTACAGAAGATACACCGTATGCACCTAATAGTCCATACAGTGCATCTAAAGCATCTTCAGATTTTATTGTGAGAAGTTATTTTCATACCTACGGAATGAATGTTGTCACCACTAATTGCTCTAACAATTATGGACCTAAACAACACAACGAGAAGCTTATTCCAACGATTATTAGGAAAGCAATCAATGGAGAACAAATTCCTATATATGGTGATGGAAAAAACATAAGAGATTGGCTCTATGTTCTTGATCATTGTAAAGGAATAGATTTAGTGTTTCAAAAAGGAAAAAGCGGAGATACGTATAATATAGGTGGATATAACGAAAGAGATAATCTTTACATTGCCAATAAGATATGTGAGTTACTCGACAAAGCAAAACCCAAACAAGGGTCTTACAAGGAACAAATAGCATTTGTTAATGACAGGCCTGGTCATGATTTTAGATATGCTATAGATGCTTCTAAAATAGAAACCGAATTAGGTTGGGTTGCAGATGAAAACTTTGAAACCGGAATTCAAAAAACAATTGACTGGTATTTAAATAAATACAATTAAGTATGAAAGGAATTATATTAGCAGGCGGCTCTGGTACGAGATTACATCCATTAACAAGAGTTGTAAGTAAACAGTTAATGCCGGTTTATGATAAGCCAATGATTTACTACCCTTTGACAACATTAATGTCTGCTGGTATTAGAGAAATTTTAATTATTTCTACCTCAAAGGATACACCTAAATTTAAAGAACTATTAGGAAATGGCGAGGATTATGGATGTATTTTTAAATATGAAGTTCAAGAAAATCCAAATGGGCTGGCTGAAGCGTTTATAATTGGTGAGTCTTTTATTGGTGACGATAAAGTAGCCCTTATTTTAGGTGACAATATCTTTTATGGTTCAGGATTAGAAGAAAAGTTAAGAACGTTAAATGATATTGAAGGCGGGATTATTTTTGCGTATCATGTTCAGGACCCTGAACGCTATGGTGTTGTTGATTTTGATGAAGACTACAAAGCACTTTCTATAGAGGAAAAACCAGTGCATCCTAAATCAAATTATGCTGTTCCTGGTATTTATTTTTATGATAATTCTGTAGTTGAAATAGCAAAAAACATTAAGCCTAGTGCTCGGGGAGAGTTAGAAATAACAGATATAAATAAAACCTATTTGAAGCAGGGGAATTTAAATGTTCAAATATTAGACAAAGGTACTGCTTGGCTTGATACAGGAACATTTAACTCGTTGATGCAAGCGTCTCAATTTGTTCAGGTTATAGAGGAGCGACAAGGATTAAAAATTGGCTGTATTGAAGAAACAGCATATAAAATGAGATTTATAGACAAAGCTCAACTTAGTAAATTAGCAGAGCCATTACTAAAAAGTGGTTATGGGGAGTATTTAAAAAACTTATAGTTTTTATGACAGTAGAAGAAACATACCTTAAAGATTGTTACGTAATAAAACCTAAAGTATTTGACGACCATAGGGGTTATTTTTTTGAAAGCTTTAATGCAGATGCCTTTCAAGCAAAGACAGGTCTTAATATTAATTTTGTTCAGGATAACGAGTCCAAATCTTCGCAGGGTGTATTGAGAGGTTTACATTTTCAAATTGGCAAGAATGCGCAGTCAAAATTAGTAAGAGTTGTCAAAGGCGCGGTATTAGATGTTTGCGTAGATATTAGAGTAGGCTCTCCAACATTTGGTCAATATTTCTCGGTAGAACTGAATGAAGAAAATAAAAAACAACTATTTGTTCCTAAAGGTTTTGCACATGGTTTTGTAGTGTTGAAGAATGACACTATTATTAATTATAAGTGTGATAATTTTTATGATAAAAGTTCGGAAAGAAGTATACTATTTAACGATAAAACACTCAATATCGACTGGATAATTTCTGAAGATCAAATCATTCTTTCAGATAAGGATAAAAAATCACCAACATTTGCAGACTATTTAAATGAAAAGTAGAGTCTTAGTTACAGGGGCTAATGGCCAATTAGGTAAAACGATTAGAGAAATTTCAGGTGATTTCACAATATCAATTGATTTTGTATTTGTAGATAGATCTGAACTAGACATTACGAATATTGAGAGCTTAGAGCTTCTCTTTCAGTCAAAAGATTTTGACTATTGTATTAATTGTGCTGCTTACACAAATGTTGATTTAGCTGAAACAGAAATAAAACAGGCAATGTCAATTAATGCTACCGCGGTAAATAATTTAGCTATTAATTGTAAAAAACACAGTGTAATTCTTATTCATGTGTCTACAGACTATGTTTTTGATGGTGCAAAACAGTCACCTTATTTAGAAAGTGATACCACAAATCCAATAAACGTTTATGGCGAGTCCAAGCTATTAGGAGAAGAATATATTAGAAAACAATTGGACAATTATTTTATTATAAGAACGTCATGGCTATATTCAAAGTTCAATAAAAACTTTGTAAAATCGATTTTAAGTAAACTAAAAGAAAACGAAGAATTAACAATTATTACGTCACAAAAAGGCACGCCCACAAGCTGTATAGATTTATCTTATTTTATACTTTTTTTAATAACGAATTCGATTACAAATTTTGGTACTTACCATTTTTCAGCTAAGGGTGACACGACGTGGTATGGATTAGCACTACAAATATCAAAGTACTTGAATAAAAGTTCAAATGTCACACCAATTAAAGACTATCCTTCAAAAGCATTGAGACCGTTGCATAGTGTGTTAAATAATAACAAAGTAGAAGCGCTAACTAAAAAACCACTTAAAAACTGGGAAGAAAGCGTTAATGAGGTTCTTAAAAGCTTGTCTAAAGTTTAAGTCAATCTTATAGTATGATAAATAGTAACAAAAATTATACATTTGTTGCTTCTTAAATTTATCCAAAAAAGGATCATTTTAATGTTTTAAATACAAAAAATGCAGAAGAAAATAGCATTAATTACAGGGGTTACAGGACAAGATGGGGCTTATTTGAGTGAGTTTCTGTTAAAGAAAGGATATATTGTACATGGGGTAAAGAGAAGGTCTTCTCTTTTTAACACAGGTAGAATAGATCATTTATATCAAGATCCCCATGAAGAAAATCAAAATTTTATTCTGCATTACGGAGATTTAACAGATAGCACTAATCTTATTAAAATTATTAAAGAGGTCAAGCCAGATGAGATTTATAATCTTGCAGCTATGAGTCATGTGCAAGTTTCTTTTGAAATGCCAGAATATACTGCTAACGCTGACGGTATAGGTACGCTTCGTCTTTTAGAAGCTATTAGAATTCTCGGTTTAGAAAAAACTACTAGAATCTACCAAGCTTCAACATCTGAACTTTACGGAAAAGTACAAGAAGTACCACAAACAGAAACAACACCTTTTTACCCTAGAAGTCCTTATGCAGTTGCAAAAATGTATGCCTATTGGATTACTGTGAACTATCGTGAAGCTTATGGTATATATGCTTGTAATGGAATACTCTTTAATCATGAATCACCTATTAGAGGAGAAACATTTGTTACCAGAAAGATTACAAGAGCAGCCTCTAAAATAGCATTGGGATTACAAGATAAAATTTATTTGGGAAATTTAGACGCGCAGAGAGATTGGGGACATGCTAAAGATTATATTAGAATGATGTGGATGATACTTCAGGCAGATACCCCAGAAGATTGGGTAATTGCTACCGGCAAAACGACATCTGTTAGAGATTTTGTAAGAATGGCGTTTCAGCACGTAGGAATAGAACTCGAATTTAAAGGCATAGGCTCTAATGAAAAAGGCTACATAAAGTCATGTAGTCAATCAGAATACCAGTTAGAAATAGGTAAAGAAGTGGTTGTCGTAGATGAAAAATATTTTAGACCAACTGAGGTTGAACTGCTCATAGGTGATGCAACAAAGGCGAGAGAAAAGCTAGGTTGGGTTCCTGAGTATGATCTACCAGCTTTAATAGAAGATATGATGTCTAGTGATGTAAAATTGATGCAGAAGCAACAGTACTTAAAAGATGGAGGCTACAGAATCAAGAATTACTTTGAGTAATATTTTATGGATAAAGAATCGAGAATTTATATTGCAGGTCATCGCGGATTAGTAGGAAGTGCATTGTTAGAAAACCTTAAACAAAAGGGGTATAACAATATTATTACCAGAACTCACAAAGAACTTGATCTCACAAATCAAAATGCTGTAAAATGTTTTTTTGCTTCGGAAACTCCTGACTACGTATTTCTTGCTGCCGCAAAAGTTGGAGGCATTATAGCGAATAATGTCTATAGGGCAGATTTTATTTATGATAATATGATGATACAAAATAATGTAATTCATCAAAGTTATAAGCACGGTGTAAAAAAGCTTCTCTTTTTAGGTAGCACCTGTATATATCCCAAGAACTCACCGCAACCAATGAAAGAAGAGTATCTTCTAACAGATACCTTAGAATACACTAATGAACCCTATGCGATAGCAAAGATTGCAGGTGTAAAAATGTGTGAGAGTTATAATTTACAGTATGGCACAAATTTTATTTCTGTAATGCCAACTAATCTTTATGGGCCAAATGATAATTTTGATCTAGAGAAATCTCATGTTTTACCTGCACTGATAAGGAAAATACATTTAGCTAAATTGCTTAATGAAAATAAAACTGATGAAGTTTTAGCTGATCTTGAACTATCAAATTTAGAAGAAGCAAAAACGTATTTGTCCTCTTTTGGTGTTTCAGATGACAGTGTTGAGATTTGGGGTTCGGGAGCACCAAAAAGAGAGTTTTTGTGGGCAAAAGACATGGCAGATGCATGTGTGTTTATTATGGAAAACAGAGACTTTACAGATACGTTTTCCGAAGATAAAAAAGAAATACGAAATACCCATATAAATATTGGGACAGGAGTAGATGTTGCTATCAAAGACTTGGCAGAAATGATAAAATCCATTGTTGATTTTAAGGGTGATTTAGTTTACAACACTAATAAACCAGATGGCACACTAAGGAAACTAACAGATGTGTCAAAGCTCAATGCATTAGGTTGGAGTCATGATATGAAATTGGAAGACGGAATTAGACATATGTATAATTGGTACACTAATCAATAGACGAATCTATAGTTATGAGAAAACTCATTATTTACAGTTTGACAATGCTCATATTTTGTTGTAAAAATAATATTGATTATTACAACGTTAACTCATTTTCTGATAGTAATAACCTAAATGCTGTAATTGAAATACCTGCTGGCACAAATAAAAAATATGAATATAAGAGCATAACAAAGTCATTCGAAATTGATAAAAAGGAAGGAAAAGAAAGAATAATTGAGTTTTTACCTTATTTAGGTAATTATGGATTTATTCCATCAACGTTTTCAGACCCTAAAACTGGTGGAGACGGAGATGCCTTAGATATTTTAGTGCTTTCAGAATCTATTGAAACAGGAGTAGTTCTCGAAACAATACCTATAGCTATGCTTAAGTTGATAGATGATGGGGAAATTGACTATAAAATTATTGCTATTCCGAGTGATAAGAACAGTCAAATTATTTCAGTTGCTAGTTATAATGAGTTTTCTCGAGATTTTCCAGAAATCAAAGTAATGATTGAAATGTGGTTTTTGAATTACAATAAGTCTGATGAGACTCAAATAGAAGGCTGGGGAACAGAAAAAGAGGCACTAGAAGAGATCTATAAAAACGCAAAGCATTAATGAGTAGAATTATTATAATAGTATTGGTTTTTAGTTTAACCAGTTGCAAGGCGCAAAAAAATGAAGGACATTCTTTTTTTATTGCAGGGCATACTTATGGTAATCCAAATGATAAAGACCACCCATTAGGTTTGTACCAACCCTTTAA
>JAWUWM010000112.1:0-11689 GCA_034111845.1 Psychroserpens sp.
AATGATACTGGTTTTTTTGCTAAGGCAGAGTTGAAAATAGATGACCTCATGCTCTATATGCAAAATAAGTTTGGTGTTGATTACAACCAAGATGGTAATTTTTTAGCACAGTTTTTTGCAAAAGAGAATATAGGTTCTACGTTTGATTTCGTTAGAAAGTTTTTGACTAATATACTAATGATCGTTTTCTTTACGATTCTTTGGCTGTCTGAGTCTATTAATATGCACAAGGTTTTAAATAATATGATTTTAAAACGAAAGCATACGTCTATAAAAGCTTTTATGAAAATTGAAAGAGATTTAATCACTTTTATAAAAGTGAAGTTTTTAGTGAGTTTATTAACGGGTATATTTACAGGTTTGGCTTGCGTATTTTTTGATGTGAGTTTTCCAATATTTTGGGGGTTATTCGCCTTCCTAATTAACTTTGTTCAAATGGTTGGGTCATTCATATCGGTAATTTTGCTTTCCATTTTTGCCTTTGTAGAATTAGATCCATCAAGTACATTATTCTTTTTCGTACTCTCAATAACTGGAGTTCAAGTTTTGTTTGGAGCAATACTAGAACCAATTTTTATGGGGAAATCCTTTTCCATAAACGTTATAGCAGTTCTAATTATGTTAATGCTTTGGGGATTTATTTGGGGAATCCCAGGTTTAATAATGGCAATTCCAATTACTGTATTTATTAAAATAATTTTAGAACAATTTCCAGCAACAAAAGTTATTTCTTCTTTACTTTCTGGACCAGAACTCTCATTAAAATCCATTAAAAAGTAATTTCTTTAGTATACATTATACAGTTGATAGCAATAGGCGCTTAGTGCTTTGCCTAATTCTAAAATAAAATTCGCAATCTAGCTACACTCTTTTTTTAAGTACGTTATATACTTCTGTTGAAATTATTTAAATATTTCAGTATGAAATGGAGTACAAATTCAACTTCGTTGAATGAGAGGTGTTTTATTCAATGCCTAAGTCTTCAGTATGCAGAAAAAAGTATGCGGTAATAACCTGAGTTCGACCTAAGATTTAACTTTCAGAATCCTGAGAAAAGGTGATATCTGAAATTTAAAATTTTTATAATATCGAGATGCTACAAAAATTTCACACGATAAGATTGCATTTTATCAGAGTTTCTAAAAGATTGAATGAATTTCTTCTAATTATTGTTATGATTTCTCAAATTAACGAGTTTGTCCCTTAAAATTATAACTGCAAATTGAATAAAAATTCATTCAAACTGAAAACAAAAATTAGGTCGAACTCAGGTTAATAGATATTCACTATAAATTCTATTATAATAATCTTGCAACTTTACTTGTATAAGTACAATACTGTGAGTGTGAACTGCCACTTAAAATTTTTAATACAACCTTAATTCTCTCTTAAAATAATTACCTTTCTAGAATCGTATCAAAAATTATAAACATGGTCCATGGAACGCATAATGCTGTCGTAGATGACAGAAATAAAGATATTAAAATCTATATCAATGGGGAATACTTCAAACGTGAAGATGCTAAGATCTCAGTATTTGATAGTGGCTATCTTGTAGGAGATGGTATATGGGAAGCACTGCGTTTACACAGAGGGGTACTCGTGTTTCTTGATGATCATCTAGATCGTCTATGGTCTTCTGCTGCGTCTGTTGGTATGATATTCCCATTTTCTAAAAAAGAGTTAACGTCTATTGTTTGGGAAGTTCTCAATGAAAATGAGATGACAGATCATATTCATGTTCGAATTATGATCACACGAGGTATCAAAAAAACACCATCTCAAGACCCAAGATTAACAATTTCTGGGCCTAATATTGTTATTATTCCTGAATACAAAAAAGCATCTGAAGACAGTAAAGAAAAAGGAATTACATTATTTACATCTACTATTCGACGCGGTTCTCCAGATTATCTAGATCCTAGATTGAATTGTCATAGTAAGTTGCATGAAGTTCAGGCGCTTATCCAAGCGATTGAAGCAGGTGCAGATGAGGCGTTGATGCTGGATGCCAACGGATTCGTGTCTACTTGTAACGCCACCAATTTTTTTATTATTAAAAATGGAGAAGTATGGACGTCAACTGGGCAATACTGTATGAATGGAATTACTAGAGCAAAAGTTATCGAAGCCTGCCATATTAACGGTATATCTTGCCATCAAAAAGATTTTTCGCTATTTGACGTATATGGCGCAGATGAAGCTTTTGTTACGGGAACTTTTGGAGGATTAACTCCAGTAACCAAGATTGATGGTCGTCAAATTGGTTCTCAATCCTATGGGGATTTTACTAGAAAACTAAGTGCGTTGTATCACGAACTCATTGAAGACGCAGTAGCTTATGAGAAGTGATGTTATAAAACGAGTTTCTGTTTGGTCTGGACCGCGAAATATTTCAACCGCCTTGATGTACAGTTTCGCTCAGCGAAAGGATACAACCGTTTTTGATGAGCCACTTTATGCTCATTATCTTAAAAAGTCTGGAGCTAAAGACTACCATCCAGGTTCAGATGAGATTTTAGCAACCATGGAAAATGATGGAACTGAGGTGGTTGATTTGATGATTAATTCTTCGGAAAGTAATGTCCTTTTCTTCAAGAATATGACACATCACTTGTTAGATTTGGATCGTTCATTTATGAAAAATCTAACCAATGTGATTTTAACTAGAAATCCAATAGACATGTTACCTTCATTTGATAAGGTGATCAAAAATCCATCAATTGAAGATGTTGGATATAAACTACACATAGATTTAATTGAAGAATTTAAAAAAAATGATATTGATTTTGTTGTACTCGATTCGAAGAACGTTTTATTAAATCCTGAAGGCGTATTAAAACAATTATGTGAGCATATTGGAATCCCATTTGACAAGAACATGCTTCGGTGGAAACCTTCTAAGCGCTCAGAAGATGGTATTTGGGCAAAATACTGGTATGATAATGTGCATAAATCTTCAGGTTTTTCAGAATACAAATCCAAAACGGTTCCATTTCCGAAGCATTTAGAACCCTTGTTACATGAATGTTTACCGTATTACAATCAACTACAGAAATTGGCATTAACATAAAAGTTCAAGTTGAAAGGTAATAAACCTATAAAACTGTATTAAAGGAATACGCTACGGAATAATTTTTGAGTATATTTCAACTATAAATCGAGTATGTTATAAGGTCATTAATTAAGAGGTTAATTACGAACATCACAAGACTCCCAATAACAATAGGGATAAAAACAATACATAAAACACATGAAAAAGATAGTGTCTCTAATTATATTACTACTGGTAGTCACACATTCCTATGCGTCTTACATCCTTATACCTATGGATGCTGAAGGTCAAAATAACCACCTAAAAGCCTATGGTATTACCTATTGGACTCTAGAAAAACAAATAAAAGTCAAATGGCTTTTAAATTTTAAAGGAGGATCATTTTTACTGCCAGACTCTGAAGAAATCCAACGAGAATGTCAAATACGTGGCGTTAGTTTTGAGGTAATCTCCAATTCTAAAGTAGAAGAAATATTAGAAATGATTGCTAGTCCGTCACAAAATATGGAAGCAGTTGTTTTAGAAAAAGCACCAAAAATCGCAGTGTATACGCCAAAAGGTTTACAACCTTGGGATGATGCAGTGACTATGGTATTAACGTATGCCGAAATTCCTTATGATACTATTTACGATGAAGAAGTATTAAATGATGCCTTATTATTGTACGATTGGTTGCATTTACACCATGAAGATTTCACCGGACAGTATGGTAAATTTTATAGAGCATATCGTTCTGCCTCTTGGTATATAAGAGATAAAAAGGCTGCAGAAGCATTAGCAGCTAACTTAGGGTACTCTAAAGTTTCCGAAGAAAAGCTAGCAGTGGCCAAAAAAATTAGAGAATATGTAATTGGAGGAGGATTTATGTTTGCGATGTGCAGTGCAACAGATAGTTTTGATATCGCGTTATCTGCCGAGGGAATTGATATTTGTGAACCTATGTTTGATGGTGATGGGAGTGATGCAGGTTATCAAAACAAAATTGATTATTCTAGAACGCTCGCTTTTAAGGATTACCTATTAGAAACAAGTCCTAATGTTTATGAGTTTTCTTCTATTGATATGACTAGTAAACGTCGTATTCCAAAAACTACAGATTACTTTACGCTTATGGAGTTTTCGGCTAAGTGGGATCCAATACCGTCAATGTTAAATCAAAATCATACCGCTTTAGTAAAAGGTTTTATGGGACAAACAACGTCTTTTGCTCGTGAAGAGATTAAGTCTAACGTCTTGGTCTTGGGAGAGAATAAAACTAATGGAGAAGCTAAATACATTCACGGAATTAAAGGAAAAGGCTTTTTTACATTTTATGGAGGTCACGATCCAGAGGATTATACACATAAAGTTGGTGACCCAAAAACAGAATTAGACTTGCATCCAACATCACCGGGGTATCGATTAATCCTGAATAACGTATTGTTCCCAGCAGCCAAAAAGAAGAAACAAAAAACCTAATATCTAGTATTATATAGCCTAAGAGGCTTTTTTATTTAAGTAAAATTATACCTCGTTTTGACGTTAAAAAAACCGATTCATTTCTGAATCGGTTTTTTAAGTTTTAATGAGAACCAAGATGGCAACCACAGGAGCCCCTAGTGAAACTCTGTGATTCCTCATGCCAAGGAAAAGCTTGGTTATATTTAGAATTTTCCCAATAGAATGCTGATCGTTCTTTAGGCTCATTTCCAAGTTCATTCATCGTTTCTGTATCATACAAACGACCGTTAATCATTGTGTAAATTATACTTTCAGAATTCCGAATGTCTTCTAAAGGATTTTTAGCCATTACGATTAAATCTGCTAATTTTCCTTTTTTAAGTGACCCAATATCATTAGCAGCTCCAATATAATCGGCTCCATTTATAGTAGCAGCTTGTAATGCTTCGTGATTAGACATGCCTCCTTGTTGAAGCATCCATAATTCCCAATGCGCACCAAGACCTTGAAGTTGTCCATGTGCACCAAGATTTACTTTGACACCAACATCAGTTAACGCTTTACATGTTTTAGAAACCAAAATATGCCCATTTTCATATTCTTCATCAGGAATCATAACACGATGTCTAGAACGTGCGTCTATAATTCCGCGAGGTGTAAACTTTAATAGTTTTTCATTTTCCCAGACATTCGTTTTTTGATACCAGTACATCTCACCATTCATTCCTCCATAATTCACAATAAGTGTTGGTGTATAGCCAACATTGCTACTACCCCAAAGTTCAATCACATCCTTATAAACTGGTGCAACAGGAATATTATGCTCAACACCAGTATGTCCATCCATAATCATTGTCATATTATGATAGAAGGTTGATCCACCTTCCGGAACCACAAATACACCTTCTTCACGTGCTGCTTGTAAAACTTGTTGTCTTTGCTCGCGTCGTGGCTGGTTGTAACTCTTAACAGATAAGGCTCCAAAAGCTTTTGTCCTTCTAATTGAGGAACGCGCATCTTCAAGATTATTAATAACTGCTTTAAAATCACCATCTGCACCATATAATATAAATCCAGTAGAGTAGAGGCGTGGTCCTACTAATGTTCCATTCTTTTGTAATTCCGAAAGTGCAAAAACGGTTTCAGAATGCGCAGAAGGATCGTGAGCAGTCGTTACTCCATAGGCTAAATTAGCATAAAACTGCCAATGCTTTTGAGTAGTTAATCCATATCTGAATCCTCCAATATGAGCATGGGCATCAACCATTCCTGGCATAATCGTTTTACCAGTGACGTCATATACTTTGGCATCAGACGGAATTGAAACATCAGAACTATTACCAATAGCTTCTATTCTGTTATTGTGGATTACAATCGTTCCATTTTCGATGATTTCATTACCTTCCATCGTAATTATGCGAGCACCTTTTAAAGCAATTTTCCCATATGGTTTATCCGTTTTAACTTCTAAGTTTATCTTCGTACCAGACGCTACAAGTTTCATTTCTTCGGAAACTTTAGAGGAATAATATAGGTTGCCTAAAGTCCAATGAATAGTCTTACTATCTTTTGACCAATGTAAATTGATACCAGCATCTTTTGATAGTTGGGTGATTGGTACAAATTTAGTTTTATCTGTAAGATCTAAGGTTTGACCAGTTTTTGGCATTGGAGCCATATACACTTTATGGAGATGAACAAAACCAATCCAATTTCCGTCTGGACTTGGCACTAGAATATTTCCATGTTTAGATTTCACATGAATACGTTCGTCAAAACCATTAAGATCTAAACTCTTTAGTTCTTTAGTCAATGCACCAAAAAACTGACCACCTTTTTGGTAAATTATTCGAGTATCATCACTATTAAAGTGAGCATAATCCCCTTCTTTTGATACACGTTTTGGATGAGATCCATCAGCATTCATTAGATATAAACCGGTTTTCTTCGTATAAATTCGTCCTTGTTCATTGTTACCTCCTTCTTTTCTGTATGCAATATGTTTACCGTTATTTGAGTATGACGGATTTCTATAAATACCTTTTTCCGAAGATAATTTTGTAGGAGTTCCACCATTCATAGAAACCGATTGTATTGATCCTAATTTTAGATCATTCCATGTGACGAAGGTAATTGTGCTCCCGTCAGGAGAGAAGGTCGGTTCAAATTCAAAATCTGTACCCGTGGTTAATCGCTTTGCTTTTCCGTTTGGTAAATCTTGTGTATATAAATAACCAATAGCATTAAATACAATTGACTTTTCATCAGGAGAAGTCACTACATGTCTAATTACTCGAGCGTCAAAAGTATCTGGTGAGACAGGTGTATCAACTTCAATAGCTTTTGCAATTTTAATGGTTGCATCAGCTTTAAAAGGAATATCTGAAACCTCAAGTGTGTTAATATTAATTTTGTTTATTTTTCCGCCAGACCAAATGACAATATCTTTATTATTTGGCATCCAATTAAAATTAGTATACACACCAAAAATGGCCCAAGCCTCTTGTTGGTCTTTATTAAGTTGATCATAGACTGGCCATTCTTCTCCAGTTTCTAAATCATGAATATATAAAACAGTTTTTGTACGTACACGTTTTACAAAAGCAAGTTTCTTTCCGTCTTTCGAAATTTGAGGACGAGCAGCACCTCCTGGTCCACCTGTAACTCTATCAATTTTCCCAGTCTTCATGTCATATCTATTAATTACATAGATTTGACTGTTTGGATCTTTGTTATACTGAAATGCGCCACCAGGATAAACATCTTCGCTATAATATAAATAGTTACCGTCTGGAGACAAAGTTGGTTCATTAACATCTTGTTGATCATTTTTCTTTTTAGTCAATTGAATCCCGCTTCCACCAGTTTTATGATACATCCATAGCTCACCTGCACCAAGAGAGCGACCAGAAGTAAAATGTTTTCTAGCAATCAAATAATTTCCATCTGGTGTCCAAATAGCATTGTTTAATAATCTAAATTTTTCTTTGGTGATTTGTTTGGCATCAGAGCCGTCACTAGTCATAATCCAAATATTATCGCCTCCGCCTGCGTCACTTGTAAATGATATATATTGTCCATCAGGACTAAAACGTGGTTGAATTTCAAAAGGCAATCCTTCCCTTAAGATTTTGGCTTTACCACCATTAATATCTAGCTTATAAATGTCTCCCAATAAATCAAATACGATGGATTTACCGTCCGGACTTACATCAAGGTTCATCCAGGTTCCTTCATTGGTGGATAGTTTTAATTCTTTAAAATCCCAATTACCTTCTGGGTTAGAAACATCCCAAGGGGTTTCCTTTTCTTTATCTTTTTTATCGTCTTGGCTAAAGCTATTTATAAAAATGAGCAGAAGGAGGAGTGTGATGAGTTGAATACGTTTCATTTGGTTGGTTTTAATTGAACTGTAAGTTACTTAAAAAAATGAAATGGTTGATGGATCTATTAGTGATAGGTGGTTCACAATCCCAAAAGTTAAAGCACAAAAAAACCGATTCATTTCTGAACCGGTTTTTATAAGCGAATTGTTGTTATTAATTAGGCAAACGCCTTATTTTACTTTGTTTACTATAGCTTCAAAGGCTACAGGATTATTCATCGCTAAATCTGCAAGAACTTTACGGTTCAATTGGATATTATTAGTTTTGAGTTTTCCCATAAATCTTGAATAGCTCATTCCATGCTGTCTAGCTCCTGCGTTAATACGCATGATCCATAATGAACGGAAATTTCTCTTCTTTACTCTACGATCTCTATACGAATATTGCATCGCTTTGTCAACCGCATTTTTTGCTACTGTCCAAACGTTTTTACGTCTTCCAAAGTAACCTTTTGCTTGCTTAAGAACCTTTTTTCTTCTGGCTCTCTTTGCTACTGAATTTACTGATCTTGGCATTTTTTTAATTGTTTTTTGTAGTAGGCGGTCCATTAAGACACTTGCTAAATTTTTTTGCCTAACTCCAGGGTTTATAAATTTGTTTTAACCGATTAAAACGAGATTACTTTAAACGTAACATTGTTTTAATATTGTTCTCATCTGCTTTATGTACTAAACCATCATGAGTTAATTTAAGCTTACGCTTTTTAGACTTCTTTGTTAAGATGTGACTCTTAAAAGCATGCTTCCTTTTAATTTTACCAGTACCTGTAAGCTTAAAACGCTTTTTAGCACTAGATTTTGTTTTCATTTTAGGCATTGTTTCCTATTTTATTTTACGATTCGCTTATTATCTTTAATACTGTACCGAAGCGTCGGTTCAGTTTATTTTACTTTTTTTGGTGCGATGAACATTGTCATACGCTTACCTTCTAATCTCGGCATCTGCTCAACCTTACCTAATTCTTCAAGATCTTGGGCTAATCTTAACAATAAGATTTGACCTTGTTCTTTAAAGATGATTGATCGTCCTTTGAAAAACACAAATGCTTTCAATTTTGCTCCGTCTTTTAAAAACTTCTCAGCATGTTTCTTTTTAAACTCGTAATCATGGTCATCTGTTTGAGGTCCAAAACGAATTTCTTTGATCGTTACCTTTGTTGCTTTAGATTTTAGAGCTTTATCACGTTTCTTTTGTTCATAAAGAAACTTCTTATAGTCCATAACCTTGCATACAGGAGGATCAGCTTTCGGTGAAATTTCAACAAGATCTAAACCCTGCTCATCTGCGATGGCTAGTGCAGCTTTAGTTTCATAAATACCAACTTCAATATTATTACCTACAAGTCTTATCTTTTCGGCTCTAATTTTAGAGTTAATTTTGTGTTGATCTTCCTTTACTACTCTCTTAGAGTTGTGTCTTCTACGTATTGCTATGACTTATATATTTAAGTTAAACTAATTTTTATTTGAACGTTTTTAACGTCTTATTTACTTCGGTTGTAACGATTTCCGAAAACTTATCGACACTTATCATGCCCAAGTCTTCACCACCATGCTTACGAACAGAAATCATATCTTCATTCTCTTCATTCTCTCCAATGATAATCATGAACGGTATTTTGTTCATCTCCGCTTCTCGGATTTTCTTACCTATTGTTTCGTTTCTATTATCTGCAAGGGCGCGAATTTCGTGTTTTTCTAGCAGACTTAAAACTTTTTCGGAGTATTTTTCATATTTCTCACTTAATGTCAATACAATTGCTTGTTCAGGCATTAACCATAAAGGGAAATTACCTCCTGTATGTTCTAATAAAATAGCAATGAAACGTTCCATGCTTCCGAAAGGTGCACGATGGATCATTACTGGCCTATGTAGTTCATTATCACTACCTTTATAGGTGAGGTCAAAGCGTTCTGGTAGGTTGTAGTCGACTTGAATAGTACCAAGTTGCCAGTTTCTTCCTAAAGCATCCTTTACCATGAAATCTAACTTCGGCCCATAAAATGCAGCTTCTCCAGTTTCAACAACATAGTCTAACCCTTTATCAATTGCAGCATTTAGTATAGCCTCTTCCGCTTTTTTCCAGTTTTCATCACTTCCGATGTACTTCTCTGGAGTCTCTGGGTCTCTTAAAGAAACTTGAGCTTTAAAGTTTTCAAAGCCTAACGATCCAAAAACATAAAGCACTAAATCTATGACATCTTTAAATTCTTTATCCAATTGGTCAGGTGTACAGAATATATGTGCATCATCTTGAGTAAAACTTCGCACTCGCGTTAAGCCATGTAATTCTCCACTTTGTTCATATCTATATACAGTACCAAATTCTGCAAACCGTTTCGGTAACTCTTTATATGAAAAAGGTTTTGCATTGTAAATCTCACAATGATGTGGGCAATTCATTGGTTTTAATAAGAATTCTTCGCCTTCATTTGGAGTATGTATGGGCTGAAAACTATCGGCACCATATTTTTCAAAATGTCCAGATGTTACGTATAGCTCTTTTTGTGCAATGTGTGGTGTGATAACCATTTCATAGCCAGCTTTTTTCTGTGCAGCTTTCAAGAAGTTTTCAAGTCTTTCTCTTAGGGCTGCACCTTTTGGTAACCATAAAGGAAGACCTTGTCCTACTTTTTGAGAAAATGTAAATAATTCTAATTCTTTACCTAGCTTTCTATGATCGCGTTTTTTTGCCTCTTCTAATAAGTGCAAATATTCGGTTAGTTCTTTTTGCTTCGGAAATGAGATACCATAAATCCTTGTCAGTTGTTTATTATTCTCGTCACCTCTCCAATATGCCCCAGCAACCGACATGATCTTTACAGCTTTGATGATTCCCGTATTCGGAATATGACCTCCACGACATAAATCCGTGAACGTTGAATGATCACAAAATGTTATTGTGCCATCCTCAAGATTTTCAATCAGCTCAATCTTATATTTATTATCTTGATCCTTATATAAGGACAGAGCATCAGCTTTAGAAACAGAACGTAAAGAAAAGTCATGCTTGCCTCTCGCTATTTCAATCATTTTAGTCTCTATAGTCTTAAAGTCTTTTTCTGAAACAGAATGATCTCCAAAATCTACATCATAATAAAACCCATTATCTATGGCTGGTCCTATAGATAATTTTATACCTGAATATAATTCCTCAAGTGCCTGAGCTAAAATATGAGAACTAGAATGCCAGAATGCTTTTTTACCTTCGTCGTTGGACCATGTATATAATATTAATGAACCATCCTTATATAAAGGGGTGGAGGTTTCGATTGTTTCATCGTTGAAATTTGCAGAAATAACATTTCTAGCAAATCCTTCGCTAATACTCTTTGCAACTCCTATAGGGGTTGTTCCTTCTTCAAAAGTTTTAATAGTGCCATCAGGCAAAGTAATATCAATCATATTATAGTAACCTATGTTATTAAGTATACAAAGATAGTATCTTAAATAATTACATACAATAGATGTAACATATAATCGCGCAAGCAAACACTATAATAGGTATATAATCACTGATTATGAAATTTATAATGTTCTAAACTCTTCATTTATAGAGTATGTATGAGCATTAAGTAAATACTTAAAAAAAAAAGCTTAAAAATAGCTAGGAAAGAATAGAATAAGTATTGTATATTTGCACCCGCTAAGCGCATATATGTTTAGTAAAGTTCTTATAAAGATGTATTGATTTAGAAGTTTAAAAAGTTTTTTAAAATAAAGATCAATAAGAGTTGTAGGAGTTAAAAAAGGGTTTTATATTTGCACCCGCTAAGGTAATAAAGTGCTTTAGTAAAGAGACAAAAAG
>JAWUWM010000113.1:0-8887 GCA_034111845.1 Psychroserpens sp.
ATTATATTTGTAGTGTATTAATCATAAAATAAAACATCATGAAAACAGTATTTACATTTTTAGGACTTTTTATTGCAACAGTTAGCTTTAGTCAAGCTCAAAATTTAGATGGAAAGGTGATCACAGAAAACACCAAAATCACAAATTTGAGTGTTTCGGTAACAGTAGATTCTGCAGAAGAGGTTGAAGCTACATTTAATATGAAAGATATTAAGACAATCTTAAATGAAGTTGAAGGAGATGAGGAAATCTCATTTGAAATTACGTGTATTGGTGAAAAATTATCAGAAGGCGTTACAAGAAAAGTGTCTTATCGTGTTACAGGTAACTCAAAGGATAAAAAGAATTTTCTAAAAAGTATAAAGAGAATTAGAAAAGCAGCTATCAAATATTACAATGATAAAGCGTAAAGATTACTTATAATTTAAAACTAGAACTATGAAAATAATTGTAAAACTAATTATAGTTACCATACTGTTGTTAGTATCAAAATTGAATGCTCAAGAGTTTCAAGGTATTGCTACTTATAAAACAAAACGACAGGTAGACATTAAATTGGACTCTACAAAAATAGAATCTGCAATGCAAAAGCAGATTAAGGAGATGCTTAAAAAGCAATTTGAAAAAACCTATACTTTGAGATTTAATAGAGAGGAGTCTATTTACGAAGAGGAAGAATCTCTCGGTACACCAACTCCGGGGGGAATGAGAATTATGTCTAGCAGCAGTAGTGGAGGAGATATCATGTTTAAGAACACGAAGCTTAAAACGTATACAAATCAAAATGAGTTCTTCGGAAAAGTATTTCTAATACAAGACGACCTTAAGTCTATTGAATGGGAATTAGGATCTGAAACAAAAAACATTGGAGCTTACACCTGCTTCAAAGCGACAATAACTAAAGAAGTTGAAGTTTTTAAAAGTAGCATGACTATTAACGGTAAGAAAAAAGATAATGAAGTCAAGCCAAAGCCAACTATGAAAACTCAAGTGACTACAGCTTGGTATGCCACTCAAATCCCTGTGAATACTGGGCCTGGCGAATACTTTGGATTACCAGGTTTAATTTTGGAAATCAACGATGGTTCGATAACTATAATTTGTAGTAAAGTGGTTTTAAATCCCGAAAACAAAATAGATATAGAAGAACCTGAAAATGGTAAAAAAGTAAACCAGAGTGAATTTGATACGATAACAGCAAAGAAAATTAAAGAAAACCAAGAACGTTATCAAAGTAATGGTAGAGGTGATGGTGAGCACATTGAGATTAGAATTGGAGGTTAAAACTATTAGTAAAATTTTAACAATTGATGTTTAAACGTTTTATCATTTTTGATGTCTAACAATTTAGAATAAGAGTATTTTTAACCAAAAATGCAATGTTAATGTTATTGTAAATGCGTTAATTTTGTTTAATCATTATCTAGATTTGTTCAACATGAAAATTATCAACTTCAAAAAGCAATGCCTTGCATTAAAACTTTCTTTGGGTGTATTACTACTATTTGTAACTCCAAAAATTAGCGCTCAAGACTTTCAAGGGCAAGCCATTTATCAAACCAAAACATCCATGGATATGAGTGGTTGGGGAGGCGATCAAATGAGCGAGCAAAGAAAAAAGCAAATTGCAGATCGCATGAAAAGTATGTTGGAAAAAACATACGTGCTCAACTTTAATAGAAGTGAGTCTACCTATAAAGAAGAAGAGAAATTAGCAGCACCAGGAGCTGGAGGAAGTCGTTGGGGAAGCATGATGAGTAGCTTCACTGGAGGACCTCAATATAAAAATGTGAAAGAATCTTTGATTTTACAAGAACAAGAATTCTTCGGGAAAGCGTTTTTAGTTAAAGATTCCTTACCACAATTAGAATGGAAACTGGGAAACGAAACCAAGCAAATTGGACAATACACCTGTTTTATGGCGACGACAACTAAGCCTGTTGATGAAATGGACTTCATGAGTATGCGAAGAAGAAATAGAGGTAACGATGAAAATAAGGAAGGTGAAGAAAAAACGGATTCTACAAAAAAAGAATCAGGCGATCCTTTTGATGAAGTAGAAGTGCCAAAATTTGTAGTCGTCACAGCATGGTACACACCGCAAATACCTGTGAGTACAGGTCCAGGAGAATATCACGGACTTCCAGGATTAATTCTTGAAGTTACAGCAGATAAAACAGTCATGTTGTGTACTAAAATTGTAATGAACCCACAAGAAAAAGAAGCGATAAATAAACCAGAAAAAGGTGATGTTGTTACTCGTGAGGAGTACAATCAAATCATGAAAGATAAGGTTGCAGAGATGAGAGAAATGTATGGTGGTCGAGGGGGTCGAGGCGGTCGAAGAAATTAAACTAATAACCAAAAACGTTTCTATATTTCACAAGAGAATATAGAATCAAAAACCAATCAAATGAAAAACATATTAATAATTGTATTGCTTTTAATGGCAAGTCTTTCTAGTGCCCAAGTTACCGTTAAAGGTATCGTTAAAGATAGTATTGGAGCGCCTTTAGAATTAGCAAATGTTATTGCTATCAATAAAGAAACAAAAGCGATGGCATCGTATGGTATTACCAATGAAAAAGGGCTTTATAAACTTGATTTAGAGAAAAATACAACCTATACGGTACAAGTGAGCTATATCGGGATGAAAACTCTTTCTCTAGCATTTACGACCAAAGAAGCAGATAGTACTAAAGATTTTACGCTTCAAAATGATAACGCATTGGCAGCAGTAGAGCTTACCTATGAAATGCCAGTAACTATAAAAGGGGATACTTTAATCTATAATGCAGATTCATTTAAGGATGGTTCTGAAAGAAAATTAGAAGATATCCTTAAAAAATTGCCTGGTGTTGAGATTAATGATGACGGACAAATAGAAGTCGAAGGAAAAATCGTTAATAAATTAATGGTTAATGGAAAAGACTTTTTTGATGGGGACTCTAAATTAGCAACAAAAAATATTCCTTCTAACGCAGTTGATAAGATTCAAGTATTAAGAAATTATTCTGAGGTAGGACAACTAAGAGGGGTTACTAATAACCAAGATAATGTGGCTATTAACATTAAACTAAAAGAAGGAAAAGAAAATTTTTGGTTTGGAGATGTTACTGCGGGAGCTGGAGTAGCAGACACAGATGATTTGTATCTCGTGCAGCCAAAACTATTTTATTACAGTCCAAAATATAGTATTAATGTTATTGGCGATATGAATAATATTGGTGAAGTCGCTTTGACCAATCGAGATATTAGAAATTTTGGAGGTGGATTTAGACGACCAAGTGCAGGAAGCGGAACTAACATTAATTTAGGGAGTAATGGTCTTAGCGGGATTACTAACCTAGCCAATGCCCAAGAGGTTGTAACAAAATTAGGTGCAGGTAATTTTAGTTATGCACCACAAAAAAATCTAGATCTTAGTGGGTTTGTAATTTACAATAGTAGTCGCTTAAAAACTCGAGAAGAAAATTTTGTGAGGTATATTAATGCTGATTTAGGAATTCCTGATGAAGAGACCGTACAAGTTGGAAGAGAAGCGACTAATCAAGGCTTAGCAAAATTAAGCGCATCTTATAAGCCCAATTTTAATAATCAATTAGATTATGATATTTTGGGTCGAATTTCTACAGAGTCTGAGGCTCAAAACGTAGAATCATCCGTTGTGGGAATTACCAATCAAATCACTGAGGTGGCACCGTTTAGTATCAATCAAAATTTCAATTATTATTATACGTTAGACGAAAAAAACATCTTTGCGCTTGAAGCACAGCATTTAATAAGTGATGAAGATCCGTTTTACAATGCACTGCTTCCTAATGATCCAACTAATAACGAAGGGGATCCAGAAGAACAAGATGCCTTTGATAATACCGCTTCAGCTTTAGGTTTGGATAGAGATCAATTTGGATATAGACTAAATCAAGAAAGACGTGTCAAGACCAATCAATTAGATGCCAAAGTAGATTACTATTATATACTTAATAATAAGAGTAATATCAATGTAACCTTAGGTACTATATTGAGTAATCAGCGATTTAACTCTAATATATTTCAGTTTTTAGATGATGGTTCTGTATTTGATCCAGTCGCAGATTTGACAGATGCAGAAGGTAATCTTTTGAGAAACGAAAATGATACTGAGTATAACTTTAGTGATGTGTATTTAGGATTTAAGTACAGGCTTAAAACAGGGAAATTCACAATTACTCCAGGTTTGTCCTTACACTCTTATGGTAATAAGAATACACAATTTGGAACAGAATTTAAAGATAATTTCTTTAGAGTTCTACCAGAATTTGAAACATTGATTCAATTTAAAAAGAGTGAATCGTTAACGTTTAGATACAATATGAGTAACTCGTTTACAGACGTCAATAGTTTAGCAGAGGGCTTAGTTTTAAATAGTTTTAATAATATTCAATATGGTAATGCAGAATTACAAAATTCATTATCACATAATTTGAGTTTGAGATACTATAGTTTCAATCTTTTTAATTACACCAACGTGTTCGCTGTTGCTAGCTACAGTAAGAATATTGATCAAATTAGAAGTGTTACGAATTTTGACAATGTGATTAGCACGAGTTCATTTTTCAATTCAAATTTTGCAGATGAATCAGCTAGTGTTTTTGGTCGTGTGGAGCGTACTTTTAAAAAGATTAGAGCAAGAATGGGTGTGCGGTACTCCTACTTCAAAAGAAATCAATTTGTTCAAGGTATACGAACTGTTAGTGATAACTTTAGTCAAACGTATTCACCAGAACTGCGCACAAATTTTAGAGAGGCACCAAATGTCCGTATAAGATATGACTACACAATTAATAATAATGATCAAGGGACAACAACAACACGTTTCGTAACTAATTCACCATCAATTGAGTTTGATGCCTACATCTGGAAGTCACTAACCTTTAGAACAGATTTCACGTATACCAATCAGGCAGACGGTGAAAGACCTTCACAATCTTTTCAAACTTGGGATGCAAGTTTAGCGTATAGAAAAGATAAAGATGCTAAATGGGAATATGAAGTGAAAGCATCAAATCTGCTAGATGTAGATGCTAGAATAAATAATAGTGCAGGTACCATATCGGTATCAAATTCAGAGACGTTTATACAACCACGTTTTGTAACCTTCAGGGTGATTTATACTTTATAATTGTTAGAAAAGGTTATGAGCGTTACCAAGACATGCAAAAGCATCGTCTTGGTCAGGCTGTACGCTATATCTTTTTGAGAAAAACAAAAAGGATGTCGCTACCATCCTTAACGCAAATAAAAAAAGGTCTTCTTATTAGTAAGAAGACCTTTTTTCTGTTGCTTGCTGTTAACTTAAATAGTTGTTAATATTATAATAAAATCACAAAATTTGTTTAATATTTACATAGATTTGTTAGACAAATTAACTTTTTTCTATAATTATGAAATCTATTCTTACCACATTTACAGTGTTTATGTTTATCGGTTTAATGATACTAAGTCCAAGTTTTACTGCTACAAAAGGCATTCAAGAGACTAAAGAATTTCAAGGTAAAGCATACTATATGTCAAAATCCTCTCTAGATTTAGGGAGTTGGGGAGCACGTATGAGTGAAGAACAAAAAAAGGCAGTAAAGGCAAGACTAAAAAATCGACTAGAAAAAACATATACGCTTACGTTTAATAAAACGGAATCCTATTTTACAGAGGAAGACAAGCTAGATGCTATGACTGGATCTACAGATTCCTGGGGGAAAAACTTCGCAGCAGGTAATCAATACAAGAACGTAAAGACCAATACCCAAATTCAAGATCAAGAATTTTATGGGAAACGTTTTTTAGTGAGTGATAGCCTTCAGCCTATGGATTGGAAATTAGGATCTGAAAGCAAACAAATAGGAAATTATATGTGTTTTAAGGCGACAGCATCAATACCATCAGATGAATTGACCTGGTATTCTTTTTCTTGGGGTAAATTGAGAACTAGTGCTCCAACTGCTGATGCTGCAGATAGTCTAGCAACAGTACCAGAAATCGCAATGACCGATGTTATAGCATGGTATTCACCGCAAATCCCAGTAAGCCATGGACCATCAGAATATTGGGGGCTTCCAGGATTAATACTAGAAGTAAGTGCAGGTGATACCACAATGTTATGTACTAAATTAGTAATCAATCCATCAGAAACCATAGAGATTGAAGCGCCAGATAAGGGAAAAGAAATTAATAAGAAAGATTATCAAACAACAATTGTTGAGAAAATGAAAGAATTCAGAACGCAACGTATGGGCGGAAGACGAGGATAGTTCTTTTATCTCATTTCCGAAGAAAAAAAAAGCCTTCTCAGTTATAATGAGAAGGCTTCGTTTTTTAAAATCGTCACTAATTATTGAATGACCATGTGCTCTCAAATGAGCAATAGAATCTAGAAAAAAACTAGGTTTTAGTTTTGATATTAATTAATCATGACAGACTATAACTTTGTTCAAAAGTATAAAAATCACTAATTTATTTCACCTTAAATTTTAGGTTTACTCATTACAAAAGTTCCGTTTCCTCTAGACACAAAACTCGGAATTAAACCGTTCCAAACCACCGTTTTTGATTTGAACTCCCAAGTACCCGTTAAGATGTGTTTACTTCTAGAAAACACGCCTTCGTAGACTAACGTTGGATGTTTTTTATTGGTGTCATTTGTGTGTTTTCTATGTTCATCTACTTGAGATAATACAGGCATTTTTTTAGTAAAATAGATGCTGTCTTTATCAAAGGTTCCTTTTATGACTCCAATACCTGGAGTACCTCCAGATGATAAGTCGTCTTCAACAGTTCCTGAGAATGATTTTCCTTTAATGGTGTCTATCGTTAGTGTAAAGTTGACATCAATCATTTTGTCATCTTTAAACTCATCAGGTATAGAATATTGATAAGTACCATGCCATATCCCTTTAAGATTAATGTCTCCTTCCTCAGTTGAAGGGTTTAAAATAGAAGGTTCTAATGTAACAGGTATCTCAGAAAACGATACGACTTTCTCTCCATATACTAAATCTTCAAGCATCTGTAATATGATGACATCGAGATCTTCTGGTACATTACCTTTTGGGTATTCTTTAGCAACGGTATGCACATAATCTTGAACAGTGACATGGCCTAAAGCTTCTAAGAATATTTTTTGAGGCCAAGGGTCCATAGTGATGACGCGCGGATTCTTGCTGTCTATGACTTTAATCATCTCGCTGGTATGCCAATCCCATTCTTCAGTTCTATGGAAGTATAGGGTTTTGTATTCTGAAGTGTCTAGGGTTTTGAAGGTCATAAATTAGATTTGAAGCAATATAAGAACTCTCTCTGTAAAACAAAAAAACCTCTGAATTTTAATTCAGAGGTTTTAGTACGATTAATATAAAATAGGTTCTACTGTCGTTAGCTATGTCACTAATTACTGCTTCTCCATTAAATAAGTACCATAAGGAACTCTTGGCGAGGTAAAGCCATCTTCAGGGATTACAACTCCATGTCTTGCAAGAATTGTTGCAGTTATTTTTTCTGGATCAGTTAGGTCTATTAAGTAACGGATGGTTAGAGTTGTTGATAGGTATTTACGTTCTGGATCTATGAAATACATACCAATGTCTTTCATTATCTAAGCAGTCATCGCAACCATAATCTTGGTCTGTGACGATGTATCTACCTCCAATATTTTGATAAGTTATAGGATTAAAATTTATGTTATTTTGTAATCCATCCGAAGTCGTGCTATCCACTTCTGGATCTTCCAATAACGATATAGTATTTATAACTTCAATTCCATTTTCTACATATGCATATTCTCCTCTCAAATAATCTTGATAATAATCGCCATTATATATTTGTTCGTGTTTGTTTATTTTGATTATTAAAGAGGTGGAGCCATTAGTGAATAACCAAGTGCCTACAAATTTATCAAGTTCATTATTAGTATCTTTTACATAAGAGTCATCTACAATTGTGCTAATCCTCCTGTCTAAAGGTAAAATCTGTGATTTGCAAGAAGAAACAAATGCACCTAAAATTACCAATAAAGTAAAATATGAGTTATTCATTAAACAATGATATTTAATATAAATGAACATTTACAAATATAGAAAGCCTCTAAAATTAAATTAGAGGCTTTCTGTTTGTTAAATTAAATCAATCCTGCTTCTCCATTAAATATGTGCCATAGGGTACACGTGGTGAAGTAGGTGCGTTTTCATAAGGCAGAACTATGCTACCTCTTCTGTAAATAGTAGCGGTTATTTTTTCTGGATTATTTTGGTCTATTAAATAACGAATAATCATTGAGTTCGGCAAATACTTTCGTTCTGGATCAGAGAAATATAAATCGATTCGTCTTTCGTTAGGTAAGCAATCCGTACAATTGTAATCTGGTCCTTTAACCACATACCTACCACCAATATTTCGCTGTAAGTTTAAATTTGTGTTGTTAATAAAAGGAATGGTATTAACAATAGTAAGTCCATTTATACTGTATGAGTATTCTCCTATCATATAATCTTCATAATAATCATCATTAAAGGTTTGTATTTGTTTTTGTAAAACTAAAGTAAAAGTTGAAGTACCATCGCTAAAAATCCATGTGCCAATAAATTTGTTTAATTCATTGTCTATATCTTTTACATAAGAATTATCTGCTATTTCGTGAATATAAGTATCTAATGGAACTATTGGACTTTGTGCTTTACATGATAATGCTAGCAGTAATATTGATATTGTAAAAAATAAGTTTTTCATAACTATATGTCAACTAATATAAGAACTCTCCTTAAAACAAAAAACCTCTAAATTAAAATTTGGAGGTTTTTGGAGTATTATATAGATGTAATTATTGTTTCTCCATCAAATAAGTGCCATAAGGTAC
>JAWUWM010000114.1:0-15279 GCA_034111845.1 Psychroserpens sp.
ATTCCGAAGTTAAACGGAAAATTAACTGGTATGGCATTTCGTGTACCAACTGCAGATGTATCTGTAGTAGATTTAACAGTTAAAACAACAAAAGAAACATCATTAGAAGAAATCAAGGCAGCTTTCAAGAAAGCATCTGAAGGTTCTATGAAAGGTGTTTTAGGGTATACTGAAGATGCGGTAGTATCTCAAGATTTTGTGAGTGATGAGCGCACAAGTATTTTTGATGCAAGCGCTTGTATCGAGTTAAATTCAAAATTCTTTAAATTGATATCATGGTATGATAACGAGTTTGGATATTCAAACAAGCTTGTAGATTTAGCACAAAAAGTAAATTCTTTATAAGATTCATTTATAAATCCGTAGTTATAGTTTTCTATTCTACGGATTTTTTTTTAAAATTCACTTATGATTTTAATAGTTGATAGTGGTTCTACAAAATGCGATTGGATTGCAGTAGATGGTAAAGGTGTACAGCTTCAAGAAAAAATGCGCACTAAAGGGCTTAATCCTGCAATATTAAAGGAGAAAAAGCTTAAAAAAATTATAAGAAAGAGTGATGAACTCATGGATATTAAAAACCAAGTGTCTCATGTGTTTTTCTACGGTGCTGGTTGTGGCACTGAGAAACCTAAAGCAATGTTGTCTAATATATTACAACTAATATTTTCAAATGCAATAATAGATGTACAAGAAGACACTATGGCTGCTGTTCGAGCAACAATAAACAGTGATGATGAAGCTGCTGTTGTTTGTATAATGGGAACGGGTTCTAACTGTAGTTATTATGATGGGAAACGATTACACCAACGTGTCATTTCTTTGGGGTATACCTTGATGGATGACGCTTCTGGTAATTACTTCGGAAAAGAGCTAATTAAAGACTATTATTATAATTCAATGCCAGAAGATATTAAAGTGGCATTTGAACATAAATATAACTTAGAGGCAGATTACATTAAGTATAACTTATATAAGCAACCTAACCCGAATGCTTATTTAGCTGCGTTTGCAGAGTTTATGTTTTTAAATAAAGATTCAGACTATATCAAGGATCTTATCAAGAACGGAATCAGACAGTTTGCTAATAACATGATATTTCAGTATAAAGAGGAGATTAAAACTGTACCAGTGCACTTTGCAGGTTCTATCGCGTTCTTTTCAGAAGATGAAATTAAAGAGGTCGGAAAAGAATTAGGATTTATAGTTGGTAATTTTGAGAGACGACCAATTGAAGGTTTGGTTGAATATCATACTAAAAATCTATAATTATTAAAACTGCCTTTTTAGTATTGGTTTTATTGACGGCTTAACTCTACAAGGGTTTTCATGTTTTCGATAGTATCAAATTCTTCTGAATTAGAGGTATTGGTTTTCAGTGTATTATAAATTTGGTCTAATAGATATGCGCTATTGGGTTGTCTAACCATAAGGTTGGTAGCTTCCTTAAAAATAGATAATGCCTTTTCATTCTCGTCAAGTGCCAAATATGCTAAGGCTATGTTGGCTTGTACCCAGCCTAATTTATACGCTTTGAACGACATTTCTCCATAGATTATGGATTCTGAATAATTACCTTTATTTAAGTGAGCTTTTGCTTCACTACCATAGTGTAAAGCTGATTTTTGAGACTTCAATACATCTGCATTAGAGGGGTGTGTTATAGCAACAACTTCTACAGAAATATTAATTCCTTTTTTTTTGTTCAGATTTACAAAACTTAAATATAATTTACCGCTAGTAATCTCATCAATTTTTAAAAAGCCCTCTGCTTTTTCTAAAGAAGTACCTTGTTCAGTATATTTAAAATCACCTTTAATAAAACTTACAGATTCAACAATACTCTCAGCAGATGTCTTGTTTTTCATTAGATAAACACTAATAGGTGTTGAGCCTTTAGGTGTTTTTATGCTGGAAATAGACTTGGCTTTTATTATATTATTGTTACTTGAGTCTACAATTTTTTTGAGTTGAAATTCTAGATTTGATTTTTTAGCAGTTTCATCAGGGAAGAATGTTGTATAACTATAAAACCATTGTATTGTATTAGGAGGTAACTGTATTTCAAAATAGGTTCTTGGAGTTTTTGCAACTAATCTAACCACTTTGGATTGCCTTAAATAGAACGTTTTGTTTTTTAGAACAGATACGACTTCTATTTCTTTTTTAATATCCTGACTGTGTACTCCATAAGACACATATAGAAGCAGTATTAATACAATTTTATTTAATTTCAAATTTCAAATATTTTGTTCATCTAAGATACAGTAATTTAAATATATTTTAAGTCTCTTTTTGATTTTGGTTATGAGTTAATAATTTAAACAATAACAGGTCGTGAAGTATTCCTGTTTCCGAAGAAAAAAAATATAATTGCTAAAAACAGTAGCATAGGTCTTAATAATATTTTTGAAAACTACTAATACGTAGAATAAAAAAACTCAACCTAATTTTATAAAGATTATAAAACTAGGTTGAGTTAGAATTTTTGTTTTTTGTAAAAATTTAATCTTCTACAACATGTAAGGTAGGTGTTTTATTAACCCATTTACCATTTTTAGATTCACCAAGAATAAGAACATCTTTAGAATGCTCATATTCCTTAATAGTGCGCATCATTTGATCCTTAGTATCTCTGTGTAACTTGATTCCAGTATTTTTACCTTTATTTCTAATTTCTAAATAAAATCCATCTCTGAATTTTATAGGTCTTGTTGGAGGTCTTCCCATGAATTTTTTTTGTAATAATTGTTTGCATATTAGTAAAAAAATGTGCGATATGCAAAATTGTTTACTAAAATATCTAAAGTAAATGTTTTACAGCCTCTAATACAGTAATCTATATTGTCTTTAGTAATTACAGTATTGATGTCTCCAATACCAAAAAGTTTTAATACATTTATAAGCAAGACAATGTGTAGCACAAATGAAAGTGAAAAAGAAAAAAAAGTCATACAAAACAACTAATCTACCACCAGGAACAATAGCTTATAAGGGAGAAAAGCAATCAACAATTACAAATATTGAGATTGTGAATTATTCTAAAGAAGACTTTACCAGCCTAAATTCTAATTCAGTTGCCGATGCTTTTAATTTTAAAGGAAATGATCATGTCACTTGGATTAATATCAATGGACTCAATAATGTAAAGGATATTGAAACTCTAGGATTGCATTATAAATTACATCCATTAACCCTTGAAGACATTGTAAATACCGCTCAAAGACCAAAGCTCGAAGAGTTTGATAGTTATATGCTTGTTGTTTTTAAAATGTTGTTTATCAAAAATGATGATGAGATTCATTACGAACAATTAAGCTTAATTATTGGAGAGGATTATGTGTTAACGTTTCAGGAGGCAGATGGTGATGTATTTGACGATTTACGCGAGCGTTTATCTTCAGCAAAAGGACGTATTCGTGCGCAAGGATCTGATTATTTGATGTACGCTATTTTAGATGCTGTTGTAGATAATTATTTCACTGTTATTGAAGTGTTAGGTGACAAAGTTCAAGAATTGGAAGGCTATCTATTTCAGTCTAAAGATGCAGATGATCGTACGCCTGGTCAAATTCAGGAATTAAAACAAGAAATACTAAAATTGCGTCGCTCTGTTTATCCTTTACGAGAGGTGATTAGTCGTATGGAAAAAACTGACTGCCCCTTTATAGATGAGAAAACACATAATTATTTACGTGATTTATACGATCATATCCTTCAAGTAAGTGAATCTATAGACTTATATCGGGAAATGATTTGGAGTTTAATGGATACGTATATGACGATTATTAGTAATAAGATGAATGAGATTATGAAAGTACTTACTATCATAGCTACTATTTTTATTCCTTTGACCTTTATTGCCGGTATTTATGGTATGAATTTTAAAAACATGCCAGAGCTTAATTCAGAGTATGGCTACTTTATACTTATGGGAGTGATGTTTATTATGTTAATTTTTATGTTAATTTATTTTAGAAAAAAACGGTGGCTTTAGCCTAATCTAATTTAACCCATTAATAAACTAATTGAATTATAAAGTGGAGATATTACACAGAATGTCCTAGAAGAAACTGACGATTCAATGGATATAGCTGATGATTTACAAGAAGATAATGAAGTTGCCAAATAAGAGTTTTTTGGTGATAATAAAATATTAAATCATAATATAAATATAAGAATCGGTGTTTGTCTAGGCTTTTTTTTATTTTTAAACTGAAATTTAAATATACAAATGTCAAGTCCAAAATTTTCAAAAGATGTTCTAGAGTTTTTTAAAAGGCTAGAAAAAAATAATGATAGAGATTGGTTTAATGCTCATAAGGCAGAGTACAAGTCTTATGAAACATTAGCAAAGAAGGTATTCAAATATATTTCAGATGGTCTCAACAAACAGGATCTCATTGATACTTTTAAAGTATTAAGAATTTATAGAGACGTTCGGTTTTCTAAGAATAAATTACCATACAAAATCCATATAAGTGGTTCATTTCATAGAAAAAAGCCAGAATTACGTGGTGGTTATTATTTACACATTCAACCAGGTAACCAATCATTTCTGGCTGCGGGCTTTTGGGATCCAAATAAAGAGGATCTTTTGAGACTTCGTAGAGAGTTTGAGCAAGATGATCAAGACATAAGAGAGATTATACATAACACCTCTTTTAAATCTATTTGGGGAGAATTAGAGGGCGATGAATTAAAAACAGCACCTCGAGATTTTGACAAAGAGCATGCTGCAATTGATTTGATAAGAAAAAAACAATTTGTTTTTACAAAACGTTTTAGTGATAAGGAAATTATTGAATCAAATTTTGCAGACGAAGTTGTAGTATCATTTCAGGCTATTAGACCATTCTTTGACTATATGAGTGCTGTATTAACAACCAATTTAAATGGCGAATCTATTATATAATATCTGTAATTAGAAAAATATAATTCGTTTCCTTAGTCATCCTTATAATTAGAGATAGGTCTTTTTACATAGATACATCAAACTAAAAATCGTTTTGGTTTTGTTCTACTCATATAGCTTGATCTAGCGGTTGTGTAAACAATTGGATATTACTTACCAAGCGTTCTTTTACAAGGTTCGTCATACGCTTATTTAAAGCTGACGAATTTTGAATATAAACAGCATATTCTTCAACGGTAAATAAGCCTATTATCATCCCTTTAACGGAGTTTCTAAATTTCATGTCTTTATGAATCGTATTATCAATGTAGGCTAACTGTTTAGGTAAAGATAAATCGTAAAATACACTCTTACGTTTGGAAATATAGTTTCTAAACACTAAAATTAATAAGTGATTTTGCATTTTAATAATTGGTCGTAATGTCCCGTTTTGAAAGCACTCATCTACGCTCATACTGTCATTAACTTGGGCAGTAGCAATAACAGGACGTATAGATTTTAGGTTAGTAGATCGATCATTCATAATTTAAATTTTATTAAAATTAATCATAAAATAAATTTGTTTTTGGTTGACTATTTTATATTGTCAACGTTCTTATTAACAAATTGTAATTTGTTATTTTGAGATAGGTATTACCAATTGGTTTATTTTCGATTAGAAACTAGAATGAATTATCTTTAATAAAACTCGTATGTTGAAATCTATTTGATAAGACTATATTTCAGTTTTTGAGAAAATCTACATCATTTATGGCGTTTAGATAGAACTCTCAATAAAGATTAAAGGATAATCTGAATAGTTTTTATGTTATAACAAAGATTTGAGTAAAATAGAGTTCGATTAATTATAATTAAACCACTTAAAAACTAACCAAAAATGAGATTTCATACACGTAAATGGGTAAAACCAGAAGATTTAAACCCCAACCAAACATTATTTGGAGGACAGCTTTTAGCTTGGATTGATGAAGAAGCTGCACTCTATACTATTATTCAACTAGAGAACTCTAAAATTGTAACTAAATATATATCTGAAATTAATTTTATGGCCTCCGCAAAACAAGGAGATATTATTGAAATAGGTATAGAGGTTGTAAAATTTGGACGATCTTCATTAACTATGAAATGTGAAGTACGTAATAAAATGACACGAGAAACAATACTAACCGTAGATAATTTAATTATGGTCAACCTCGGTGAAGATGGTAAACCTGCACCTCACGGTAAAACTGAAATTGAATTTGTAAAAGATAGATTAGAGGATTAAAAACTAGTCTATAATCCCCGCACTTAACTCATAAATTTCCAAATCGAAGTAAGGTACCGCAGCCAATGCATGATCAAAAATATCACTCATAATATATTCATAATTCTCCCATCGCTTATCGCTACTAAAACAATAAATTTCTAAGGGCAATCCTTGGGCAGTTGGACCCAACTGACGAACCATAATAGTCATGTCTTTGTTTACTGCAGAGTGTTGTTCAACATAAGTCTGTAGATATTTTCTGTAAACACCTATGTTAGTCATATTACGACCATTTATTAATACAGATTTATCAATGTTTTTCTCTGTATTCGAGATGTTAATATCTTTTTGGCGTTGACTGAGATATGTCGTAATTGATTCAATATGTTTAAGTTTCTCTATATTATCATTAGTTAAGTACTTAATACTAGTCGCTTTCAAAATAATAGAACGTTTGATGCGTCGGCCTCCAGATTGACTCATGCCTCTCCAATTTTTAAAAGAGTCTGATATTAATGCATAGGTTGGAATAGTTGTAATCGTTTTATCAAAGTTTTGAACTTTTACAGTTGCTAAGTTAATTTCGGTGACATCTCCATCTGCACCATATTTTTCAAATGTAATCCAGTCTCCAATACGCACCATATCATTTATGGACACTTGTATACTAGCAACAAACCCCATAATAGTATCTCTAAAAACTAAAATAATCACAGCAGAAGCAGCTCCTAAGGTTGTTACAAATCTCCAAAATGAAATCCCACTAACTATTGCAAATGAAGAAAATAAGCCTATTACCCAAGCAAATATCATAAAGACTTGGATGTAACTATCTATGGGTTTATCCTTAAAACGATCTACTGTTTTCAAATAATCTTTTAACGTGTTTAAAACACTTCTTACAACCCAAAGCGTCAGTATAATACCAAATACTTTTAGTCCTTTTTCTATTATATTTTCTATATAATCAAAATCTGAAAAGACGATAGGAATAAACTCAATGGCAATAAGAAGAGGGATAATATGAGCTATGTTTCTCGGGACTTTATTCTTTACAAGTATATTATCAAAATTAGATTTAGATCTAAAAGCAAAGGCATTGAATGCATTTACAAGAACTTTTCTAATAACGTAATCAATAATAAAAACTAAGATTAGTAATACAATACTTAGCAAGAACATATTTAAATACTTAGCAGACGTATCACTTAAGCCTACAGAAACAAGATAATCATATAATAAATGGCGGAAATTCATCATGATGTTCTATTTTTTAAATATTTGTTGTCAATATAAAATGTACCAAATGGTATTAAAGAAGCAACTAACACGATCAATAGCGTTTTTGTATTCCATTTCAATTCTTTTCCTACCATGATAGCTAAAACAATATAAGCCATAAATAATAGTCCATGTGGCATTCCTAATAGCTTTACATAAGAAGGGTCATCTCCAAAATACTTAATAGGCACAGCCAAAAATAAGAGTAAGATGTACGAAACACCTTCTAGAAAGGCAATCACTCTAAAACCATTAAATAATGATATCATAAAGGGTTAAATTTTATGCAAAATTACTTTATGTATGGTGAAAAACGTTAGTATTTTACTATTTTTTTAACAAATGATGACCGATTGTTTGTACTCTTAAATTTTATAAAATAAAGTCCGGAATCTAAAGTATTGGTATTTATAATGTTCTTACCTATTACGAGGGGTAAAGACATGATTACTTTTCCATCTAAGGAGTATACATTAACATTATAGCTTTCGGTCGTCACAATATTAAAATCGTCTTTAAAAGGTAGTGGATAAATACTAACAGGACTTTCAGTATTAAGAACAGAATTACTCAAAGTGCCTTCAAAATATTCTAGTGCTAAATTAAAAGCATCAGTTCCAATTTTATCTCCAATAATACGGCCTTTAATGTCATCTATCGGAGGATGTATTCCTCCCCAAATTCTTGACAAACTTGTTTGGTCAGATGCATCACGATAAGTGGCCCATTGCAACGTAAAACTTTCAGTTGGTCCAACTTCAAATACGAGAAAATCATTTTGAACGATATCAAATGTTCCCATTCCATCAGGAAAAAACGGATCACCGGTAAGCCTTGTTAATACTTCAGCAGCAGCACGTGAGAATGTAGAATGTCCTGACAAATACCCTGCAAATGGTGGAGTAACAAAAGTACCACGCTGATAGGGCCACCAATGTGTGCCAATTATCCAGTCAACTCCAGCAGTATCTGTTGTAGGATCAGCAATAAAATCAGGACCTTTCCATGCCTTAATTTTTATTCGTCCTACATTTTCATCTGAATCACCACGCAGCGGATCTGTACCATCAATTAATTCAATTAAACCACTAATTAATGGAAGACCATGTGGATCATAACTTGGCTGACTTGCATCTGTACTTTGACCTTTTCCAGCCATATATCGAATTGCAGATATTGGTCTTAAATAATCATAATAGCCTTTAATACCCCATGTGTCAATTGCAGAGTCATGCATTGCTCCACCTAAGGATAAGTAACCTTTTACATCCCATTCTAAATCGCTTACAATATTACCTTGTCCGGCAATTCTTTTTTCTAAAGCAGGATGATCACTCACATAGTTTAAGATGGTAAACCAATGTCCCGGTGGTGTTTCTGAGTCTGGTCCGTCAGCCCAGTATTCAGCTAATACTCTTGCATAATCTGAACGCTTAACCATTTGAGGGACATACGGTTGTCCTGTGGATGGGTTAAGAGTGTGTCCCGTTCCAGCATCACCACCATTAGTAAAGTCATAGAAGGCTTGATATTCCTCAAAAGTTATAGGGAAATTAGTGATGTCAAAATTCCCTATAGATCCTGGAGAAATATCAATCATTGTAGGATCATTAGGATCCAAATGTGACGACCATGATGCCACTAATGCAAAGTGCCATTTGTAAGGATCATCTATGCCATCTTCATTTGAGTTTTGAATGTAAACAGGTGGTCCAGGATCATTATATACGTAACTGTCAAAGCCATTATTTAATATTTGCAAATCATCCGTAGATAAAGAAAAGGGTGTTACCTTTCCCCATTCGGGACTTAAAAAAGAAGGAGTATCTAGGGGGTATTCATTACCACTTTGATCTATAAAAACATCAAAAGCTAAGGGCTGCCAGCGTCCAGGATCAATGTCATTTGTTTCGTAGTAGTTTTCCAAAATTAATGGGGGATTTACCGGAGCATAAAATTCATTAGCATAATCAAACTGTTCGTTAGCGTGATCCTGTAAACCAAAAGAAATTATTTCACTTGCCATATAATTTCCTAAAGCGGCATAAGAGTTTGTGCCGTAATCTAGAGATATAAAACTTGGGTCATAGCCATATGAAGTAAATAGAGCATCAAACTCATTCAATAATTCAATGCCTCCAGGTGAGTTTTCAAAGCGATGGTTAAGTAATCTATACATAGCGAAACTAATAATTTCATGTCTTGCTGTATCTATATCTGCGGGTGTAGCTATACCATCAAAAGAGCAGTTGTAGCCTCCAAAATTTTTTCCAAGAAATACAGTTTTTGCTTGAGAATCAAAAATAGCCCAAGCATCATACATTAATACAGACGTATGAAATAAATTTCTAGCATGTACTGTTGGTCTTGCAAAATCAGCTCTAATAGCTGTCAGTACCATTTCATTCCAATCTCTTGCTACACTCTGTTGAGCTTGAGATAAAGATATAAAGAACAAAAAAATAAAGACTGTAATTTTTCTCATAAGTTGGTAGTAATAAATAAATGTCTAAATTAAAACAAAGTTTTAACTAATTAAGGTTTTAAACACAGAAAAGACCGTTGGAAACAACAGTCTTTTCTTGAATTAATTAACTACAATATGACTTAAAGGTTAAGCAATTATTTGTTTGAAGCCATCATGGCAAAGAATTTATCGATATTTGGTAAAATCACTATTCGTGTTCGACGATTTGTAGCCCTATTATCTTTAGTGTCATTTTCAACTAAAGGCTGGTAAAAACTTCGTCCTGCAGCAATTAATTGCTCTGGTGCAACCTGATAATCGTTCTGTAATTTTTTTACAACTGCGGTAGCGCGTAACACACTTAAATCCCAATTATCCCTAACAGCAGCACTATTCTTCATGAGTTTGTTATCTGTATGTCCTTCTACCATGACATCGAGACTTTCTTCAGAGTTGATCACATTCGCAATCTTCTGTAAGATATCATTGGCCTTATCACTAATCTTGTAGCTTCCAGAATTAAATAACATTTTATCTGAAATAGAGATCATGACAACCGTTTCTTCAATATTGATTGCGATATCTTCATCTTCATCAATATTTTCTAACGATGATTTTAAGTTGAATTGCAAAGCCAAATTCATTGAATCTTTCAATGTCTTTGCAGTATTCATGTAAGCAGGCGGAACATTTTTTAAAGATTCCCGCATTGCTGCTTTTTGGTTTTCTGAAGTTACCAAACCCTCTACAGATACTAATTTCGTATTATTATCTTCAGTTAGTTCATTGATTTTAGAATTATAGCTATCTACGCGTTGCTGTATTTTCGAAAACTTAGATTCTAATTCTTCTTTTTCGACTGTAGTTTTAGTCAGTTCACTCTTCAATTCTCTATGGTCCTGTTCTAATGCCAAATACTTCTTTTTGGAAACACAAGCTGTGAAAAACAAAGCTGATAATACTATTACTGAAATTCGTTTCATATTGTTTAATTCGTTTAAATTGGTTTACGTTTATATGTACGAGAGTAAAGCTCATAAGGACCATCACTTTCTTAATTTGTGATTATTTCAGGACCTAAATCATGTCAATAATCATGCTTAAATAGCACATTTACATAACACTATACCTTTAAAAATTTTTCATTTTTTCTTTACGTTTTTTTAACTGTTTTGTTATCTAATTAACTATTTATGAGACGGCATCACGAAAATTATCGTGAGAGGACTCTGCAAATAATCGAGGACCTGGAATACTCAATCGTATGCCACAGATCATTCCTGTTTGATCGCTGGAGGTATTCTCTGTTTTAAAAAAAACGTCTGCTCTCATAACAAAATCAAAACGGTTTAATACTGCTTGTAATTTTTCTTCGGTAAATGCTTCTAAACTTTCGCTTGCAGAAACATCATCGTATTCATAATTAATTTTCATATCGTTATTATTAGTTTTCTCTAAAAAGCTACCTCTATTAAATCCATGTTAAATGAGTATCCTTGGTAGTCTTGTTTCATTTGCTAAAATAGGATGAACAGACATTAAAGTTTTGTGAAAGTTATAAATACCTTAGTCTGTTTTCTTAGATTTATAGGATGTTACAATAAAACCAATCAAATATGAAAAAAACGTTTCTTTACGCATTAGTACTATTATTTTATATACTACCAATAACCCATCAGGGTCAATCCACAAAAAATAAGCGCAAGAAAAAGAGTAAAACTGAAGCTGTTCAACAAGTAACTCTTAAAAAGGACCAAGGAGAAATCAAAGATTACGATAAGGTTATTACTAAGGATGCAGTTACAGATGATGGTTTATTTAAAATACATAAGGTAGGAGAGACGTACTATTTTGAAATCTCTAATTTATATTTAGGAAAAGATATGCTTCTCGTAAGTAGGATTGCAAAACTTCCAGCAAATTTAGGAGGAGGCTACATGAACGCTGGCACAAAAACAGGTGAACGACTTGTTGTTTGGGAACGTTTTGATAAAAAAATATTGATTAAAGAACGTTCATACAATTCGGTAGCAGATGAGGAATTACCAATAAGTATTTCTGTAAAATCAAATAATTATGAACCAACGCTATTTGCATTTGATATCGCGGCATTTAGTAAAGATTCCACAGCAGTTGTTATTGATGTGACCAAGTTTTATAATAGCGACGTCAAAGCCATCAGTGGATTGCCAAGTTATTTAAGAACTCAGTATAAAGTAAAAAATCTGGATGCATCACGCAGTTTTATAAATGGAATGAAGAGTTTTCCGCAGAACATAGAAGTCGTACAAGATATGACTTACAATGCTTCAAAACCACCATCTGCACAATCTGCAGAAACCATTAGCTTACAAGTGAATCAATCTATGATTTTATTGCCAGAAGAACCAATGCAATCCCGTTTTGCAGATGATCGCGTTGGTTGGTTTACTTACAGTCAGGTAGACTACGGAAGTGAAAAACTAAAAGCAGAGCGTAAAACTTACATCCAAAGATGGCGATTAGAGCCAAAAGATCCAGAAGCATATGCAAGAGGCGAGTTGGTAGAACCGGTAAAACCAATTGTATATTATTTAGATCCTGCAACACCAGAAAGCTTACGTAAATATATTAAAGAAGGTATTGAGCTTTGGCAAGGTCCTTTTGAAAGTGCAGGTTTTAAAAATGCAATTATTGCTAAATACCCACCTACTAAGGAAGAAGATCCAGGTTTTAGCCCAGAAGATGTTCGCTATTCTGTGGTTCGTTATGTTGCCAGTGAAACTAGAAATGCGATGGGACCAAGTGTTTCAGATCCTCGAAGTGGAGAAATAATTGAAAGTGATATTATTTGGTATCACAATCATTTACGATCGTATAGAAATCGGTATTTATTAGAAACCGGAGCAGCTAATCCAGGTGCAAGAACTCTGGATACGGCAGCCGAAGATATTGGCGAGATGATGAAAATGGTCATTGCTCATGAAGTTGGTCATGCATTAGGGTTACCTCATAACATGAGTGCAAGTAAGGCATACGATGTTGAGAGCTATAGAAATGGCGCATTTACGCAAGAGTTCGGTATTGCATCCACAATTATGGATTATGCACGTTACAATTATATCGCACAACCAGGAGATGAAAACATACGATTTATACGTCAAATTGGGCCTTACGATCATTATGCTATTAATTGGGGTTATCGTAATATTATAGGAGCTTATTCTGCAGATGCAGAGCGCACGACACTTGATGCTTGGATTATGGAAAAAGCTGGTGATGCTAAATATATCTTCGGAAGGCAACGGTCTAGATTTGATCCTACATCGCAAACAGAAGATATAGGGAACGATGCCATAAAAGCGTCAAATTATGCGCTTAAAAACTTGAAATATGTCGCACAGAATCTACCAGAATGGACGAGTAGCCAAACCAATAATTATGATGATTTAGAAGAATTATATGGAGAAATGCTAGGCTGTTATAATAGATATATTGGTCATGTTGCTGGAAATATTGGAGGTGTACAAGAAAACTTAATTACACCAAGTCAAGGCGGGGTTGCCTACCAAGCTGTACCAAAGCTATTGCAACAACAATCTATGCAGTGGTTACATGAAAATGCGTTTGAAACGCCACTATGGTTAGTAGACAAAAGCATGCTTCAAAATATAGACTACAATGGATACACAGAGCGTTTAAGACGTCTACAAAGTAGATACCTTAATGGGATACTGAGTTTTGATAAATTAGGACGTTTAATAGATCACGAAAGCATTGACGCCACAAATTACAGTGCATTAACAATGATGCAAGATTTGAGGAAAGGTGTGTTTTCTGAAACTAATAATACTAAAAATGCAGATGTGTATCGTAGAAATTTACAACGTGCTTATGTAGATCGTATGGCATTTTTAATGACCGAAGACTTAGAGTCTCAACGAAATGGCGATTACTTTAACGTCTCACAATCAGATATTAGAGCCTTAGTTCGTGGCGAATTAAATACGTTAAAACGTCAAGTGGCTGCTGCAGGAAACAGACAAGTGAATACCGTAACTAAGTATCATTATAGAGATTTAGTGAAGCGCATTGAAGAGGTGCTCGATCCTAAATGATTTAAAATTTCCGAAGAAAAATAAACAAAAACACCTTTTAAGTAGTAATGAAAAGGTGTTTTTTTATTGATTATATTGTTGTGATCAACCAAAGTTATTGTCAATAAAATAATTTAATAAAAAGCGATTTAAATTACTGCCTGGTAATTGGGTGCAAAAATATTTAGGTTACGCTATTGGCGAAACTCTTCTCGTTTTCGTTGGCATTTTATTTACTCTCGGGATCAACACTAGGGAACAAGAAAAAGCTGCTGATCAAGAGTTGCAAAGTATTTTAAGGACGATTAAAGTTAAATTCATAGAGGTTTTAAAAGAAGTTAAAACAACGATTGATTATTTTGAAAGTGACAAGTATCTCAATCGATTGAGTTTTCATGAAATGTTATTACAATATAATTATCTTAATTCTATTGAGAAATATAGACAAGATGCAACATCAATTTTAGAACTTCTAGAATCTGAGGGTTATGAAACTATTCCATAAAAATCAAATTTTAAAACCAAATAAACATGACTACATCTTTTAGATAAGAATTTGTATTGAGAGCATGTCAATAAAGTTCAGTAATGTTTAACTGGATATAGCTCAAAATTTGATGATAAAACAATGAAGAACAAATAGACTAACGTATTTGATTCACTAACTTTGCAAAAAAATAATTTTCTCAAATATTGTAATGAATCAAGAATTATTTTTATCTTATACTTAATTATAACACCCACACCACATGTACTATTTTATTATCGCTTTAAAACTTACTGTTGCCCTTAGTTTATTAAACGTATGGCTCATTCAAAAAGATAAACCAACAAAGTGGCGTGGCGGTAATGCTCTAAATATTAAAGAAGAATTTCAAGTATATGGATTGCCAGAATGGATGTGTTATGCAGTTGGCGTTTTAAAAGTTGGCGGTTCACTCGCTTTAATTGTATCTCTTTGGGTACCTGAATTAACTAAACCAGCAGCAATTATATTGGCGATGTTGTTAACAGGATCAATTCTTATGCACTTTAAAATTAAAGACCCTTTATTTAAATCTTTTCCTGCCACTTTATTTCTTGGGATGTGTTTGGCGATTGCATTCCTTCCTGAATTGATTTTTTAAGACAACACTCCGAAAAAGTATAGCGCCAAATAAAGATTAAGAAGTGCGTACATCAATGAAGGTGCAGAAAGCACTACAGAATCCTTAATCTTTAAACGTACCAAGAAGCCTAATAGCATTAATAGTGCCAAACCTGAAGCACTTATAGCTGTAAGTATTAGCGA
>JAWUWM010000115.1:0-29742 GCA_034111845.1 Psychroserpens sp.
ACACCTCAACTTGAAAGTTTACGACATTCTGTAATTCATAATGATGTCAACGAATGGAATGTGTTAGTAACAAACAATGCAATGTCTGGTCTCATCGATTTTGGAGATTTAGCGTATTCGCCATTAATCAACGAATTGGCCATTGCGGTAACGTATACCATTTATGATAAATTAGAGCCTTTAGAATGGGCTGTTCATGTGATAAAAGGCTATCACAAGGTGTTGCCTTTAGAAGAAAAAGAATTAGAGCTACTGTATTATTTAATTACTGGTCGTTTGTGTACGAGTGTCTGTAATTCGGCACACGCTAAAAAAACAGATCCCGAAAATGTGTATGCTTCCGTGAGCGAAAAAAATGCATGGAACATGCTGTATCGCTGGTTAACCATCAACCCTATTAAAGCAAAAAGCGAGTTCTTGAAAGCTGCCAATTTCCGAAGTGAAACACCAAAACCCATAAACGAGCTCATTGCAAAACGTCATACCGTCTCCAATCCTATACTATCGTTAAGCTACGATGCCCCCATTTACATGACAGGTGCTGCCTTTCAATACATGTACGATGGCTACGGAAATACATTTTTGGATGCTTATAATAACATACCGCATATTGGACATGCGCATCCAGAAATTACAAAAATAGCCACGCAACAAATAGCGACCTTAAACACGAATACACGCTATATTTTTGATGCCTACTCAGACTATGCTGAAGCCTTGCTTTCTAAATTCCCAGAGGCATTAGATACGGTGTTCTTCGTGAATTCTGGAAGTGCAGCGAGTGATTTAGCCATACGTTTGGCACATGCCCACACCAATCATGACGCCATTATGGTGATGGAACATGGGTATCATGGCAATACGCAAACGTCTATTGATATTAGTCATTATAAGTACAATAACAAGAAAGGTCAAGGTCAGAAAAACCATATTATAGAAACTGCGATTCCTGATACCTACAGAGGTCCATACACGACAAATGATGGTTCTGCTGGAAAAGCATACGCTCAAGATGCGATACAACAAATAGAACATAGCGATAACCCAATTGCTGCTTTTATTAGCGAACCCATTGTAGGTTGTGGCGGACAAGTGCCTTTAGCTAAAGGCTATTTAAAAGCGTTATATCCTGCGATTAGACAACAAGGTGGTATTTGTATTAGTGATGAAGTACAAACGGGTTTTGGACGTTTAGGCAATCATTTTTGGGGATTTGAAGCACAGGAGGTGGTTCCAGATGTGGTTATTTTGGGAAAACCAATCGCCAACGGTCATCCTATGGGCGCAGTCGTCACCACAAAAGCTATTGCAGCATCATTTAGAAAAGGTGTTGAGTTTTTCAGTTCTTTTGGTGGTAATCCGGTCTCTTGCAACATAGCATTAACGGTATTGCAGGAGATTGAAACGAGTGAGTTGCAACAGAACGCAAAAGTGGTTGGTGATTATTATAAGTCGCTATTTAAAACACTTCAAGAAAAATACAGTTGTATTGGTGATGTGCGAGGTTCTGGGTTATTTATTGGTGTGGAAATCGTCAAAGAACACTCCATAGAAGCCAATCCTGAGTTAGCACATCATATTAAGAACGAATTACGAAACCGATGTATTCTAATAAGCACAGATGGTCCTCATGATAGTGTGATTAAAACAAAACCGCCGTTGTGTTTTACAAAAGAAAATGCGAAGTTGGTTGTGGATACTATGGCGTCTGTTTTGGAAGGGTATTATGAAAATAGGGTTTAAACCTACTCAGGAAGGATAAACATATGATAGTATCAAATGATACTAACAGAGAATTTAACTACTTGTAAATACCTCAAAGCTAGAACTTACTTTATATAACGAGTTACTGCATTATAATCCTGATTTAAATACTTACGAATGGAATAATATTCAAACTAAATGTATTAAAAATCATATGTTTCATAAGTCCTATTGCAAACGCAATAAAATCTTCAGAAAAAAAATTTAGCGTTTATGGAGTTTAATATATAACGACTGAAATAGCACAGCTAAATACCATTTAAAGACAATAAGTCTTAAAATGCTCATTTACAAGTAATTATTTACTATATTTATTAACCTTTAGCCGTCGCTTCAAATCAAACTACAATATATTCTACTTACGTGTGAACGCTATCCGATTTTCAAATTAATCTTTTAATTTGCAGGTCGCTATTATTAATCAATTCTAACTTATCAACTAATGAAAACGTCTAACCTAGTATTTCGAGTACTTCTTATTGCCCTTTTTTTTAATAGTTTAACAGCATTTGCCCAAGACACATATTACGTTACCATTCATGTAGAAACCGACAACATTTCAAACCGCAATAAATTAGAGGTTTGTTACTTTACTTCAGAATCACCAAACGGACAAATAACGACATCCACTGGAAATATTGAAAACTTTAATATTGAAGTAAATCCTGGAGATATCATCATCTGGAGAGGTCTGTCTTCTAATAATCCTGATACAGATAGTATTGACGTGAGATCCATAAATCATCATGGTGGCGCTAATGTTTTTGACAGAAATATTTTAAATGGAAATGGCCAAACTCCCGAAGTTGTTATTGGTATCATCGAACCTAACACCAATGGACAAGTAGAGAAATACGCAATTAGAATTACGGTCTATAATAATGGTAGCAAACGTGGAACCTATCGTATTGACCCAAAAATAACCGTTAAGCCTTAATACTATTTCAAATTATTTTTCTGTAAAATGAAATTCAATTCAGCATTTCCTTTCTCAAAAGCAATAAAAACCTGTTTTCTTATGGGCTTTTTTTGTTTATCGGCTCTTTGTTTTAGCCAGGAAAACTCTGAATCTGACAGTTTAGAACATAGATATACAACTAATAACTATTCTAAAAATGAAAAGCTAACATTATTAAATGAGTTAGCACAAAACCATCCAGATCCGCAAAAAAAATTACACTATAGTTTAGAATTAATTAAATGTGCTAAATTATTAGATTCAAGTAAATCCCTGTTTCAAGGCTATATGCATAAAGGTGCTTCCCTTCGATTAAAAAGTGATTTTATACAAGCATTAGAAAGTTATTTTGAAGCAGCTAACATAGCTTCAACTAATGAAAACCAACGCGACTTGGGATTGGTTAATATTTCCATTGCAGATATTTACTCCATAACGAGTAATCATGAAAATGCAGTCAAATATTATAAAAAAGGAATGGATATATTAAAAAAAGAAAACGATCTAGAAAATTATGCAAATGGATTATCCAATCTAGGTGACGAATATTTTAATAAAAAAGAATATGATTTAGCCATGGAATGTTTTATGGAGTCTGGTCTAATTTTTAGAAAAATTAACTCTTTAGAAGGTAATGCTTTTGTTTTAGGAAACATGGGAATGGTCTATGCAGCAAAGGGAAAAGACGACTTAGCAGAAGCTAATATAAATGAAGCCATACGTATCATGGAAAATCTAGAATTATATTATCCTATTTCTGTTTATCTTAGGTATATGTCAGATATTTATGTGTCAAAAAATAATAGAAAAGCAGCAATAGCGTATTCAAAACGAAGCTTAGATTTAGCGACAAAATATAGTTTAAAAGAACAAATAAGTGATGCAAATTTGCAACTATCCAAGTTATACGAACTAAATGGTAGTTATAAGAAATCTTTAAGTCATTTTAAAGATCATTCTACCTTTAAAGATAGTGTTGCCAATATTGAAAAAGTACAAAAAATGGCAGATTTAAGCACCGAGTTTGAAGTTTCAAAAAAACAAACAGAAGTTGATTTATTAACGCAGCAACAAAAAAATCAAAGTATTCAAGTCGATTTATTAAACCAACAAAATAAAAATAAACAGAATGTAGTAATAGCGACAATCATCGCCTTATTTTTAATTGCAATGATCGCCTTTGGATTATTTAGACGCAATAAGTATATCAGTAAAACAAAATTAATAATTGAAGAAGAAAAACACAGATCAGATCATCTGTTGCTTAATATTTTACCAGAAGAAATAGCACAAGAGCTTAAGACAAACGGTAAAGTGGAAGCAAAACGATTTGATTCTGTAACCGTTTTATTTACCGACTTTAAAGATTTTACGAGTTACTCTGAAAAGCTAACACCAGAGAAATTGGTAAAAAGTGTGGATTTCTATTTTTCAAAATTTGATACTATTATCGAAAAATATAAACTCGAAAAAATAAAAACTGCAGGAGATTCTTATATGTGTGCAGGAGGCTTACCATTTCCCGCTAAGGATCATGCCATTAAAATGACGCTTGCAGCATTTGAGATTCTACAATTTGTAAAAGACTCTAAAAACTTAAACGATTTAGATATAGCGCATTTTAATATTCGTATTGGTATAAATACAGGTCCTGTTGTAGCTGGAGTTGTAGGAACAAAAAAGTTTGCTTATGATATTTGGGGAGATACCGTTAATGTAGCTTCCAGAATGGAGTCGAGTTCTATACCAGGAAAAATTAATATTTCAGAAACTACCTATCAATTAATTAAAGATGCTTTTGAGTGTGAATATAGAGGTGAAATTGACGTGAAAAACAAAGGTGTTTTGAAAATGTATTTTGCAAAAAGCATTAAGGAAAAAACCTTTTACGCTTTTATGAATGGACAAAAAGAAGTGGTTTAAGAAAATAGTAAAACTTACATATGAGTACATACCTAATCTCCATCATTTCTTCAACACGCCAATTTTGATCGTGATTTGTTTTATTTGAGGCAACTTTTAATTTTCGTTTTAGGCAGTGTTCTAATTTAAAAAGTCCACCTTCAGCTAGTTTAATTTTATAAGATATGTTTACGTAGCATTGGCTATTTCTGCTAAATTAGAGAATAAAAATGTTTTTAAATTGTGAATAAGAAGCTCCTAAAAACTATGAAAAAATGAAGATGCAATTGTTTTAAGCATAATACAATTTAAGTACTAAACCTCGGGTTGTTTCTTCTTATTCCTATACTTATCCCTTCTCTGAAAAAGGAACAATTAAATTAAACGTGTCTTTAGCGTCACCCCTAGGTCTGTTTTAACACCATTTCTCTTCTTAAGTTATTGGCCCAAAAATGTGTTCAGCTGACGAGTTTTGTTCTTTTTTTAAAATTTTCTCAAAACGCATGGACGCCTTTTCACTTTAACGTCTTAAAAATTCTTGTGTACATTTTATTTTTAGAACTTCTAAATTAATACCATTCAGCATTTTACCAAAAAAATATTATTTAAACCAGTTTTACCTTCTCTTCTTAGCACTCTTAAACTTAGCTTTATCCTTTCGTTGATTAAAAGGAATCGCATCATTGTACGTGTTTTTAGTCTCACCAGTCGGTTTGTTTTTACGCCATTTTTCTGCTTTTTCTGGAAGTAGAACTTTAAGTAAATCTTCGCGTCCTAATTTGTTTAAGGTCTTTTTAATCCACGCTTTATTTTCTTCTTTATACCAAAAGAAAAAACGATGTTGCTCATCTTTCTCTTTTTGCGATATTGGCGTATTTACCTTTTTAAGCGTGTATGGATGGTAACCACTATAATAAATAACGGTAGCCACTGTCATAGGTGTTGGCGTAAATCCTTGTACTTGCTCCAACTGGAAGCCCATATCTTTAGTTTCGGCAGCTAAATTGGCCATATCTTCAACTTCACAAGCAGGATGATTAGATATAAAATATGGGATCAACTGCAAGTTTAAACCCTTCTTAATATTAATCTTATCAAAGCGTTCTTTGAACTTATGGAAATAGCTAAACGATGGTTTACGCATTAATTTTAACACAGGATCACTCGTATGTTCTGGAGCTACTTTTAGGCGGCCAGACACATGCTTTGTCATTACTTCTTCTGTATAATCATCAAGCTCTTTAGGATCAGCATTTTTATTAAACTCTGGCACTAACATATCATGACGAATACCAGAACCAATAAATGACTTCTTTACTTTTGGGTGACTGTCTACCGCTTTATATAAATCGGTTAACGGCTTATGAGACGTATCTAGATTGCTACAAATGACTGGCGAAATACAACTAGGCGCTACACATTTGTCACATATAGACTGTACTTTCCCTTTCATTTTATACATGTTGGCACTTGGGCCTCCAATATCACTTAAATAGCCTTTAAAATCAGGCATATTCGCCACAGTATCCACTTCTCGTAATACAGATTCTTGACTACGAGACGCAATAAACTTCCCTTGGTGTGCAGATATGGTACAAAAACTACAACCTCCAAAACAACCACGATGTATGTTGATCGAAAACTTAATCATTTCATACGCAGGAATTGGTCCACGCTTATTATATTTTGGATGAGGCATTCTCGTGTAAGGCAACTCGAAAGACCCATCAATTTCAGCTTCTGTCATTGTAGGACAAGGCGGATTGATCATCAAGGTCTTATCGCCTACTTTCTGGAAAATACGTCTCGCTGCTAGCTTATTTGATTCTTGCTCAATCACTTTAAAATTAGAGGCGTACTTTTTCTTATCACTTAAACACACTTCATGTGAAGCGATTTCAACATCTTCCCAATTACTATTTTTAGGAATTTTTGCATCAGCATTTAATAACACTGCAGTTTGCTTAACCGTTGTAATACTAGAAAACGGAACGCCTTTTTGCATCAAACGCACAATTTCACGAAGCGGTTGCTCTCCCATCCCATACACCAACATATCTGCTTTAGAACTTTCTAAAATAGTAGGCATCAGGGTATCACTCCAAAAATCATAATGCGTCACACGACGCAAAGACGCTTCAATACCTCCAATTAAAATGGGTGTATCTGGAAATTTATCTTTTAAAATATTAGAATATACAGTGGTGGCGTAATCTGGTCTAAACCCAATCTCTCCATTTGGCGTATAGGCATCTTTATCTCTACGCTTCTTGTTAGCGTTGTAATTACTAAGCATAGGATCCATACAGCCTCCAGTAACCCCAAAAAATAATTTTGGAATACCGAGCTTTTCAAAATCCTGAAGATTATCAGTCACACAAGGTTGCGGTACAATAGCGACACGCAATCCATAACTTTCTAAAATACGACCAATTACTGCAGGTCCAAACGACGGATGATCCACGTAAGCATCGCCACTAAATAGGACAACGTCAAGTGCATCCCAACCGCGTATTTTCACCTCTTTGTTTGTGGTAGGTAACCAATCTGAAAGTTGTAATTCTTTTTGCATAAGAGTGCAAAAATAGGAAAAATTAATGCACTGGTGTTAAAATATACGCAATCAGTGACGTAGCCTTTACATTTTTTTGGGCGTTACCACGCTCATGCCTACAAGGTTTTCAAAACCTTGCAGGATCGCTTAGGTCGCGCTTTTCGTTGCAAGTCCTCACGCTCCCAATAAAAATTGGTTTCGTTGTGGGCTTTCCACTATAATCGCTAACGCAAGGCTTGCGTGCTATGGTTTTGCTTAGATTCTTTATAATGTATTAAAATCCTTATTAATTTTGTGAGGAATTTGTCAATTCTTGAAATAAAATCGTTTGACCTATGTCATTAAGAGCGAAGCGAAGAATCTATAGCTTTTTAAAACAATACTGGAAAAGCAATTGAGATTCTTCGCTGCGCTCTAAATAACAAAAAACACTACAAATCCAAACCTTTCAAACTCTCAACACGATTTCTAATTAAGAAGTCGTCAATCGTCTCAAAATGCTCAATCACCCGTTTCTCTTTAAATTCAAATACTTTTTTAGAGAGTCCTTGTAAAAAATCACGATCATGAGACACCAAAACAAGCGTGCCATCAAAATTCTGAAGTGCCTCTTTTAAAACATCTTTAGATTTTAAATCTAAGTGATTTGTAGGCTCATCGAGAATAAGCAAGTTAACAGGCTCAAGCAATAATTTGACCATCGCTAATCTCGTTTTTTCACCACCAGACAATAAACCCACTTTTTTATCAATCTCATCGCCTTTAAACATAAAGCGACCTAATATATTTTTAATTTGAGTTCTTACGTCGCCTTTAGCGACATCATCAACCGTTTGAAAGATCGTTACATCCTCATCTAACAAAGCCGCTTGATTTTGAGCAAAATATCCAACCTTAACATTGTGGCCTAAGTCACAAGTTCCTTCCACATCAATTTCACCTAGAATGGCTTTAATCATTGTCGACTTCCCTTCACCATTTCGACCTACAAAACAGACCTTCTCACCTCTAGCAATAGACATATTAGCATCTTTAAAAACCACATGCTCGCCATAAGATTTTGAAACGTCTTTTACGGTTACAGGATAATCGCCAGAACGTTGTGTTGGCGGAAAACGTAATTTAAGTGCAGACGTGTCCACATCATCAATTTCAATAATCTGTAATTTTTCAAGCATGCGCTCACGAGACGTCACTTGATTTGTTTTTGAATAGGTCCCTTTAAATCGGTCAATAAACGTTTGATTATCAGCGATAAATTTTTGTTGTTCTTGGTACGCTTTGATTTGATGCACACGTCGGTCTTCACGTAATTGCAAGTAATGTGTATACTTGGCTTTGTAATCATAAATACGTCCCATTGTCACTTCAATAGTACGATTAGTAATATTATCAATAAAGGCACGATCATGAGAAATCACCACAACTGCATTTGCTTTATTGATTAAGAAATCCTCTAACCAAATCACCGATTCTATATCAATATGATTGGTAGGCTCATCTAGTAATATTAAATCTGGTTTTTGAAGTAAAATTTTAGCGAGTTCAATACGCATTCTAAAACCTCCAGAAAACTCATTGGTTTGCCTCGAAAAATCGTCTTGTTTAAAACCTAAACCTTTGAGTGCCTTTTCAACTTCGGCATCATAGTTAACGTCTTCTAAAGCATAATAGCTTTCTCCCAAATCTGATACACGCTCAATAATTCTCATGTAGTCATCAGACTCATAATCTGTTCTAGTCTCCAGCTGTTTGTTTAAGCCTTCCATTTCATCACGCATCTCATACACATGACTAAACGCTTTAGACGCTTCTTCAAAAACAGTGGTATTATCTTCCGTTAATAAATGCTGTGGTAAATACGCTATGATAGCATCTTTAGGCGTTCTTACGTTTCCGCGAGTGGCGTTTTGAACTCCTGCAATAATTTTCATCATCGTCGATTTTCCTGCACCATTTTTTCCCATTAATGCAATTTTATCATCTGCATTAATGGTAAATGACACCTCACTAAAAAGAGTTTGACCACTAAACTCTACCGCTAAATTATCTACTGAAATCATCTAAAACCATTTAAGGCTGTAAAACTACTAAAAGGACATTCTTATTTTAGAATAATTCTTTCGTTTTTTTGAACTAATATTGCAAATAGTAAAGAACTATGAGTATTATTTCAAAAGACATATCAAAAGCGGTTGCTATTCTAAATACCGAAGAATTGGTGGCTATTCCTACCGAAACAGTTTATGGTTTGGCCGGAAATATATTTAGTAAAAAAGCGATTCAGCTTATTTTTGAGACTAAAAATCGTCCGTTTTTTAATCCTTTAATTGTCCATATTCATTCTGCAGAACAATTACCTGAGATTGTACGTTATATTCCAGAGAAAGCTAAACTATTAACAGATGCGTTTTGGCCAGGACCACTAACACTTGTTCTTCCCAAACAATCCACAATACCTGATATCATCACAGCAGGTAAAGACACCGTTGCGGTTCGTGTTCCAAATCACCCCATGACCTTAGCGCTGTTAAATAGATTAGATTTTCCGTTGGCTGCACCAAGTGCAAATCCATTTGGAAGTATTAGCCCAACGACAGCAAAACATGTAAATGATTATTTTAAAGATGCTATTCAAATGGTTCTTGATGGCGGGCCTTGTCACCGTGGTATTGAATCCACAATTATAGGTTTTAAAGGTGATGACCCTATTATTTATCGTTTAGGCTCAACTTCAATTGAAGCTATAGAAGCTATTGTTGGTCCCATTGCAATCAAAAATACGGTAACGGAGCCAAATCAAAGTCAAAAGGAACATGCTCCAGAGGCTCCTGGTATGTTAGAACGTCATTATGCACCTTCAACAGTTACGGTTTTGGTGAACGATATTTCCGAAGAACTTAAAAAACATAAAAACAAACGCATTGGTGTTTTAGCCTTTCATTCGGCAATTGACCACGACTCTATTGCGTTTAAAATTATAGTGTCAAAGCGTAAAGACTTGCTAGAAGCTGCATCCAAACTCTATGATGCATTACACCAACTTGATAAGCAAAATTTAGATCTAATTATAGTAGAACGTTTTCCAAATTTTGACTTAGGCAAAACAATTAATGATCGGCTACAGCGCGCTACAGTTCAACCATAAATTAGCACTAATTAAATCTGTTCATTTATTTGCATATAAAAAATACACAGGTCTGTTTGTTAATCAAATATATAATCGTAAATTTGCAAACTCTTTTCGAGAGAGAAAGTTTAACCGCCTGTCGTGCACAGGCAACTAATATTAATAAGTGTGGACACAATAAGCTACAAAACGATTTCAGCCAACAAAGCTACTGTTAATAAAGAGTGGGTTTTAGTTGACGCTGCAGATCAAACGCTAGGTCGTTTATGTTCTAAAGTAGCAATACTTTTAAGAGGTAAACACAAAACGAACTTCACACCACATGTTGATTGTGGCGATAACGTAATTGTTATCAATGCAGAAAAAATCAACTTATCAGGTAACAAGTGGAATGACAAAACGTACATTCGTCACACAGGTTATCCAGGTGGTCAAAGAAGTTTAACTGCGACTGAATTGTTTGGAAAAGATCCAGCAAGAATCGTGGAAAAATCAGTAAAAGGAATGCTCCCTAAAAACAAATTAGGTGCAGCTTTATTCCGTAATTTAAATGTTGTTGTTGGTTCGGCTCATACCCATGAAGCTCAAAAGCCAAAAGCAATAGACTTAAACAAAGTTAACTAATGGAAGTAATTCACAAAATCGGTCGTAGAAAGACGGCTGTTGCTCGTGTGTACCTTGCTGAAGGAAAAGGCAAGATCACGGTAAACAAAAAAGACATGGCGGATTATTTTACGACTGCAACATTGCAGTATAAAGTAAACCAACCTTTAGTCATGACTAACAACGATGGCAACTTTGATATTACAGTAAACGTTTTTGGTGGAGGCATTACAGGCCAAGCTGAAGCGATCCGTTTAGCATTATCGCGCGCTATGTGTGAGATTGATGCAGAACACAGACTAATATTAAAGCCAGAAGGATTATTAACTAGAGACCCTCGTATGGTTGAACGTAAGAAGTTTGGTCAAAAGAAGGCAAGGAAAAAGTTCCAATTCTCGAAACGTTAATCCTATTCCTTTTTATTATTCTGAAGTTTCTTCGGAATATAAAAAAAATTCAAAGCTGTTCTGGTCAATTATCAGAACAGCTTTTATTGAAAAGACTGAATGGGGAATTTTCACATTTCAGCAGACATTAAAAATCCTGAAATAAATTTAGGTTTATATTAAAGAGATCCCGAAACGAGTTCGGGATATAGTTTAGCATCTAAATGACTAAGGCGAGCACAAGCAACCACTTAATCATTGCTAATTTAACAGAACGTAAACGATTACAACATGAAACAAGTAGAAGTTAAAGACTTACTAGAAGCAGGTGTACACTTTGGTCACCTCACAAGAAAATGGGATCCAAACATTGCGCCTTACATTTATATGGAGCGTAATGGTATCCATATTATCAACCTATACAAAACACAAGCAAAAATTCAAGAAACAGGAGAAGCACTTCGCAAGATTGCAGCTTCTGGAAAGAAGATCTTATTTGTTGCTACCAAAAAACAAGCTAAAGACATCGTTGCTGCTAAAGCAGCAAATGTAAACATGCCTTATATTACTGAGAGATGGCCTGGTGGAATGTTAACTAACTTCATCACCATTAGAAAAGCTGTTAAGAAAATGGCTATGATTGATCGTATGAAGAAAGATGGTACATTTAACTCACTTTCTAAAAAAGAACGTTTACAAGTAGATCGTCAACGTGCTAAATTAGAAAAGAATTTAGGTTCTATTTCTGATATGACTCGTTTACCGGGCGCTTTATTTGTTGTTGATATTAAGCGTGAACACATCGCGATTAAAGAAGCACAAAAATTAAAAATTCCAATCTTTGCAATGGTCGATACAAATTCTGATCCTCGTGAAGTAGATTTCTTAATTCCTTCTAATGATGATGCATCTAAGTCTATTGAATGCATTATGGCTGCTGTAGAATCTGCAGTTGCAGATGGTTTAAATGAAAGAAAATCAGAAAAGGCTGAAAACGATGCTAAAAGTGAGAAATCACCAGCAGCTAAAAAAGAAGTAAAAGCTGAAACAAAAACTGAAGATAAAGCTGAGGTAGAAGTAAAAGCTGAAGCTAAAGCTGAGCCAAAAGCAGAAGCACCAGTGGTATCTAACGAAGAAGAATAAACTAATAATTACATAATACAAAAAGTCGTTTAGTTGTTTTCTTCGGAAATTTTAAATTAAACGGCTTTTTTTAATTTTAAAAAAGTATTGAAGTTATGGTAAAAGTAACAGCAGCAGAAGTAAATAAATTAAGACAAGCTACAGGTGCAGGAATGATGGACTGCAAAAAAGCCTTAGTTGAAGCAGAAGGAGATTTCGACAAAGCGATCGATGTACTTCGTAAAAAAGGTCAAAAAGTTGCAGAAAAAAGAGCCGACAGAGATTCATCTGAAGGTGCTGCAGTAGCAAAAATAAATGATGACAACACTTCTGGTGTTGCTATCGTATTAGGTTGTGAAACAGATTTCGTTGGGAAAAACGAAACATTCGTAGCATTAGCAAGTGACTTAGCAGATATCGCATTAAAGAGTGATACAAAAGAAGCATTTTTAGCTGCTGATTTTGGTGGTATGACTGTTGCCGAAAAACTAGTTGAACAAACAGGAGTTATAGGAGAGAAGTTAGAAATTACTTCTTTTGAAAAATTAGATGCTGCCTATGTAGGACAGTATGTTCATATCAACAAGATCGCTGCATTAGTCGGTTTGTCTGCAAAAGCTGACAATGTTGAAACTTTAGTTAAAGATGTAGCAATGCAAGTTGCTTCTATGGGAGCCTCTTCGCTATCATATAAAGATTTTGATCCAACTTTTGTAGCTTCAGAAACTGAAGCTAGAATTGCAGTTATTGAAAAAGATAATATCGAATTAGGACGTTTAGGTAAAACGTTAAAAAACGTACCAAGTTATATTTCTATGGCACAATTAACTCCAGAAGTTATTACTCAAGCTGAAGATGCTGCAAAAGCAGAATTAAAAGCTGAAGGTAAGCCAGAACAAATTTGGGACAGAATTTTACCAGGTAAAATGGAGCGTTTCATTTCTGATAATACAACTCTAGATCAAGAACAATGTTTATTAGATCAACGTTTTATCAAAGATGACAAGAAAACTGTTGCTCACTATGTAGAATCTTATGGTGACGTTTTTGTTACTGGATTCAAACGTGCTTCGGTAGGGTAAACTATTATTATATCCAGAATAAAATGAAACCTCTCACTAGCTGAGAGGTTTTTTTATGAACTCATTTTAAATTCTATTTTTCTAAATTACATTATTCATTATATTTGCTGAACATTCAACACAACAAATGACCCGAACGCTAAATCTTAATTTATTTAAAATTAAGATTTAGACAAGGCAAAAAGCCTTTGACCCGAAAATAAATTATACATCATAAAATGAAATATAAAAGAATTCTACTCAAATTATCTGGTGAAGCTCTAATGGGTTCACGCCAATATGGAATTGACCCAGAACGTTTAGCAGAATATGCTCAAGACATTAAAGAAATTACTGCTTTAGGTGTGGAAGTCGCCATAGTTATTGGTGGAGGAAACATTTTTAGAGGAGTCGCTGGAGCTATGGCAGGTATGGATCGTGTTCAAGGAGATCATATGGGGATGCTAGCGACCGTTATCAACGGTTTAGCATTGCAAAACGCACTTGAGGATGCTGATGTAAAAACACGCTTACAGACGGCCATTAAAATTAACGAAGTTGCAGAACCTTTTATTAGGAGAAAAGCAATGAGTCATCTTAGAAAAGGAAGAGTGGTTATTTTTGGAGGAGGTACTGGGAATCCGTATTTTACTACAGATTCAGCTGCTGTACTGAGAGCGATTGAGATTGAAGCTGATGTAATTTTAAAAGGCACTCGGGTTGATGGAATTTATACCGCTGATCCTGAAAAGGATGCAAGTGCAGTGAAGTTCGATCATATTACATTTGAGGATGTATTGCAGAAAGGCCTTAAAGTTATGGACACTACAGCATTTACTTTAAGTCAAGAAAACAATCTACCGATTATTGTATTTGACATGAATAAAAAAGGCAACTTAATGAAAGTAGTTTCCGGGGAAAAAATTGGTACTAAAGTTAATTCATAATAATTGGCTTATTTTTTGTTACGTATTTCACAAATAAAAGTTTTTACAACATGAACGAAGACATAAAATTTATATTGGATTCAACCAAAGAAGGCATGGACGATGCTATTAAGCACCTCCAAAAACAATTTCTAAACATTAGAGCTGGAAAGGCTAGTCCTGCAATGCTTGGAAGTGTTATGGTAGACTATTATGGTTCTCAAACACCTCTTGCTCAAGTCGCAAATGTTAATACACCAGACGGAAGAACAATTACAGTTCAACCCTGGGAAAAAAATATGATTCAAGAGATTGAACGAGGCATAGCTTATGCAAATTTGGGTTTTAACCCAATGAATAATGGTGAAACAATTATAATAAGTGTACCGCCTTTAACAGAAGAACGCAGACGTGATTTATCTAAACAAGCTAAATCTGAAGCTGAGGACGCCAAAATTGGTATAAGAAATGCTCGTAAAGATGCTAATCATGAAATAAAGAGTCTTGAAGACGCCTCAGAAGACCAACAAAAAAATGCGGAAATCGATGTACAACATATGACGGATAAATACGTTAAAAAAGTAGACGAAGTCTATGACGCAAAGGAAAAAGAAATCATGACCGTATAACATCGAAAAGCGACGACCTCGATGTCACTTTTTTTATTAATCCAATTTATTAAAAACTAAATGCACAAGGCTATTTGCTTAATAATTATTATGCTATACAGTTGTGTACACTATTCTCAAACTCCAAAAACAGAGAATGATGCTAAGCAAGATTCTCTTAGCAAAAGACAATTTATTAGGCAATTAGGCAACGGTTTTTTTCCTACTAAATATATAAATATTGATCTCAAGTATTTAGTTAAATATAACCAATATGAAGGATTAAGAACTGGACTTGGTGGTGTTACTAATAATCGGTTTTCGGAAAAATACAGAATTAATAGTTATGTCGTATATGGATTTAGGGATCACCGATTTAAATATAAAATCGGAGGTAGTTTTAGAGTTAATGAATCTACAAACACTTGGATAAATTTAGCATACATAGATGATTTACAAGAGACAGGAAGCTCTACATTTCTAACCGATAAACGATTCTTTTCATTTTTTGAACCACGTCTATTAAACATTGATTTATTTCATAAACATATTACCAAAGTAATTTCAATAGAACACAAATTTTCAGAAAATCTATTGTCTGAATTTGAATTTGCTACAAGTAAAATAGAGCCTACTTATGACTATACCTTCAATGTCGATGATATGTCCTTTAGAACTTTTGATATCACAAGTGCAAAATTATCATTACAATGGAATCCTTTTAATAGTAATGAGGTAAATAAAAAAGGTGTAGCGACAGCAAAAGAAGGATATCCAAAATTCACTCTACAAATGTCTAAGAGTTTTAAGAACGATATTACAGGTGATTTCAATTTCTTTAAAACAGATTTTAGAGCGGTACATAGATTTATTCATAATGAGCAATCGTATACAGAAACTATTGTAAAAACAGGATTTGCGACTGGTAAAACACCATTGACTCACTTGTATCATGCGTATCCAAATAATATTACCAAAGAAACGATCCTTCAACGGTTTTCTGTCGCTGGTATTAATAGTTTTGAAACCATGTATTTTAATGAGTTTTTCTCAGATCGTTTTGCAATACTGCAGCTTAAACATTTTATAAAACCATTTAAAATTAGTGAGCGCTATAGACCTCAACTCGTCCTTATTTCGAGAATGGCTATTGGCGGTATGCAAAATATAGAACGTCATCAAAATGTCGAATTTGGAACACTATCAAAAGGATATTCTGAAGCTGGTTTTGAAATCAATAGACTTATATCTGCCTTCGGATTAAGTTTCGCATATCGTTACGGTGGTTATCATTTACCATCCCTTGCCGATAATATTGCTGCTAAGTTTACTTTTAATGTCTCGTTTTAAACAGAATTCATTTAGTTTCTACGGAATAATTAACAACTTTATATCCTATTTTTCCTTTTGATGTTATAGTTTCAATTACTAGTTGGAAATCTCCAATATCGTCAGAATGATAAAAGCTAGTAGTCGCTTCTCCATTTAAATTTGTAATAACATTTGGGTTCCAATATATAGGTCCTCTTAAATCTGGCGTATTTTGATTGTAATAAGAATTAGAATCATGTTTAGGTGAATAGAATTCTTTTTCTAAGGCAAAAATTGGTATTCTCTCTAAGTTTAGTGACTTATCAGGAAAATCTAAAGCACCTGCTAAGCCGATACCATTTTTAGTATAAATAGAAATAATTCCCCCAAATTTTGGGACTTCTGATTCGTGAACCCATGGATTAATTGTTTTATACAATTGAGCAAAATTACTAGCAGTTTCTAGCACTTCAAAACTCGTGACTTGACTAGTCATAATATTTTGTAATTGAGGATAAAAATCAGGTCTAATAGGAAGCCCATCTATGATTATGACTGTTGGTAATCCAATAATTCTAGCGCTTAAGAGCCCTGTATCGTCTTGATCGATCTTTATTTGACCTTGAAAAAAATCTAATAAAATACTATAGAGACCTGTAGAATGAAATTTTTGCTCTTTTTCCATCAAATCTTTTCCATCGATTACGATTTCTGGTTCACCATATCTGTCAAAAACCTCCTTTCGTTTCGGTGTCATATTGTAACCGCTTAAAAATACTTCATCAAGTTCTGTTGTTCCGTAGGTATTAAAATAAGCGTCATCTTCCTGTTTTTTTTGCGCTCTATTTTTAGTAACGATTATAGTTATAAGACTATCTTTTAGTATATGAGTATCGTCATAAACAAAATTGACTAATAATGGTGTTTTTCTTTGTAGTCCAATGGCATAGTTTTTATGTTCCTTATCCCAGTTTTCGGCACCTTGTATAACAATCTCTTGCTCTACGCCATACATGTCTTCTAAATCAAAATTAAAACTACTTGGGACTTTGACACTCTTAGTATACGTGTTTCTTGATTCATCCATGGTCATCAACATCAAATCTAATTGGTCTTTTTTAGCTCTTCGCTTTTTAGTGATTACTCCAGATACGTTTAGATTATTTTCTAATTTATAATCAAGATTCCTCAAGGGATTGGTATATTTATAATTAGTCCAGCCTTGAGTTAACATCAAATAATCTAGGTCTTCTCTATGCTTAGGTTCAAAATAGTATCCTGGATTTTCTATAACACCTTTTAAATCTGAAGACATTAAAAAGAAGGATAGTATATTATCTGTAGAATTCAATTGAGATTTTCTGCCTAATGATTCTACACCTAGTATAGATGAATGAGCTATAGTGGGTATGGAGTCAAAGCTCGTCGTTTTAATTTCTAATTCTGATTTTTCTCTTTGTACATATTTCACCTTTTCTAGGTTTGCCTCAACTATAAGTCTAGCATCTTTTCTTTCATTAAAATATAAACGCTCGGCAATAGGCTGCATGTTTTTTTCAAAAAGTTTAAAGACAATTATTCCGTCTGGAAGTGATTTTTTAGGAATCGCATAGATATATTAACCATTAATTAAAGTGGCCTCACTATTGCTATATGTATAACCTCTACAAATACCTTTTAGAATAACACTATCTGTTTTTTCATGAGTATAAGCAACTTTCACAAATATCCTATCCTCTTTTTCCGTGACTGCTAATGCAAATCCAGAGCCATGAACTTTAGGTAAAGCTAGCTACGTTCCTTTCAAATTTGAATTAGATTTTAGTGTTGCAGAATAGTGCTTAGAACTTTCGGGATTTTCTAAAATAAAACTTCCCATACCCAAAACATTGCTTTTGAAAGTAGTGACTACTTGATTTAAATTATCAAGTATTTCTCCTTCAACTTCCATCGCTTTTCCATCCTCGCCAATGGCTTTAAATCCTATTTTAGATGAAATACCTTGTAATAATTTACCGCCTTCTGGGAAAAATTGTAAATCTAAATAATCCTTGTTCGGAGAAAATAAAGTCTTGTATTTTGATTTACTTTTTGTCTCAACTTCTAATTCTATACGTTTAGTAATCTTTGGTATTTGATACTCTAAGGTATACTTTCCTTCTTTATTGGCATTTAAGGCAATGGTGTCTTGTTTTCCATTTTCAGAAATAATCATAGTTAAGGCATCCTCAAGATTTTTATCAATTAATGATGGAAAAACATCTGCTGCTATGGTATATAAATTTTGTGACGAATCAATAACTCTAATATTATGAATACCATTTTTAAACGTTTCTTTACCTGACTCTGAATGGATTTGTACATACTTTTCAAACACAAAATCTGAATCAAAATTTTTATTCCATTCTGTATATGCTCTTATTAAGTACACGCCATCTTCAAAGTTTCGATCCAAATCAAAATATCCATTACCAATTCCTTCTTTGATTTTCACGAGTTTAGATTCTATTATTTGGGATTCACTATTAATAAGGTCGACATATAAAATACCACTAGAATAGTCGGCATTGTGGGACGCAGCGTTTAAAACAATAGCTTTAAACGAAATCGTTTTATTCGAAGTGTACACCTCATTATCTAGTTGGAGATAAATTTTTTCAGCCAAGGAATTATGAGTGTACGGTTTAGAAGTTTGTGACCCTAATAGTGTGGTGAAAATCATTTGAAAAATGATTGCAAATAGTAGATGAAATTGTATGTTTTTCAAAGCTGAATGATTTTAATAAAAATGATAATTAATTTTTTGAAATTTTGTATCAAATTGTTAAACGTATTACAAAATTTTATTTCAAAACAAAAAACATAATCCTTAATTAAATAATCCTAAAACAATCCTACAATCCCTAGGTTTTTTCTAACTTTGCTCTTGTTTTAGAACGTACATGTTTAAACTATTTACTAAAAATTTCTGGGAAGTTGTTGCGCGATTAATTTTACGCAACAAGATTGGTATTCTCATTGCTATAATTTTGGTCACTATTTTTTTTAGTTCCCAATGGAAAAACATGCGTTTCACTTATACAGAGGCCAATTTACTTCCTGATGACCATGACGTTAATGTCATTTACAACGAGTTTTTAGATATTTTTGGAGAAGAGGGCAACCTTATTATTCTAGGTGTAAAAGATTCTACATTATTTACTGTTAAAAAGTTAAATGCTTGGAACCAGCTCTCTGAAGATTTTAAAGCGTTTGACGAAGTAGAGTCTGTTGTATCTCTAAACGACCTTCAAAAGCTAATTAAAAACAAAGAAGCCGAAAAATTTGATCTCGTCCCTTTTATCAAAGACTCTGTAGCCTCTATTGAGGAAATTGACAAACTTCAGGATGAATTATTTAAGCAGTACCCGTTTTATGACAATTTCTTGTTCAATACTGAAACAAAAACGATTAGAACCGCTATCTATATTAAAAAGGATATTGTAAACACCTCTGCTAGAAAAGACTTTATAATGGAAACCTTTAATCGTAAGATTAAAGACTTTGAAGCTGTAAATAATTTAGATGTTAGGGTTTCTGGAATGCCTTATATTAGAACATTGAATGCTCAGAATATCGTAGATGAAATTGGCCTATTTATAGGATTAGCACTTGGTATAACATCACTCATTTTCTTTTTATTCTTTAGATCTTTTAGAGCTACTTTTATTTCGCTCATAGTAGTATGCTTTGGAGTGATGTGGACTTTTGGAATTATAGGGCTGCTCAATTATGAGATTACTGTTCTTACCGCTTTAATTCCTCCACTTATCATCGTTATTGGAATCCCAAACTGCATTTTCCTAATTAATAAATATCAGCATGAAGTAAAACTTCACGGTAATAAAGTCAAATCATTACAGCGCGTTATTACTAAAGTTGGAAATGCTACGTTGATGACCAATGTGACCACAGCATCCGGTTTTGCTACTTTTATTTTAACAGAAAGTGAACTGTTAAAGGAGTTTGGTATCGTAGCATCCCTTAGCATTCTTGCTATTTTCATTCTATGTCTATTAGTCATTCCTATCATTTATACATTTTTACCTTATCCTCAAGAAAGACATTTAGAACATCTAAATAAGAAATGGATTGGCGGTTTTGTGAATTGGACAGTACTTATGGTACGTGAACAAAAGATTGCAATCTACGGGACCTCCTTAGTACTAATTATAGCGAGTATCATTGGAATGTACCAGATAAAAATTTCTGGGAGCCTTATAGAGGACATGCCAAAAGAGGAGGAGTTTTTTAAGGATATCAGGTTCTTTGAAGAAGAATTTGATGGCATTATGCCTATGGAAATCATGATTGATACCAAACGTAAAAAAGGTGTCATGAAATTGAGTACGCTCAAAAAAATGGAAGAGCTCGAAGATCTCATTGATGAAATCCCTGAACTATCTAGACCTATCTCTGTAGTGAGTCTCGTGAAATACAGCAAGCAAGCCTATTATAACGGTAATCCTAAATATTACCAATTACCAACAAGTCAAGAGAATAGTTTCATTTTATCTTATGCAAAAAACTCGTCGTCTGATGTTAATTTGCTTCAAAGTTTCGTAGATAGTACTGGTCAATATGCTCGTATAACCACGTTTATGAAGGATATTGGCACAGACAAAATGGAACGTATAGAAGAGGATCTTCAGCATAAAATAGACAAAGTATTCCAGCCTGCAGATCGTTTCAATGTGACGATGACTGGTAAAGCTTTAGTATTTCAAAAGGGAACAAAATACCTGGTTAAAAACCTAGCTATCTCTCTATCTTTAGCGATATTTTTAATCTCATTGTTTATGGCTTATATGTTTAGGTCGTTTAAAATGATCATCGTTTCGCTCATTCCTAACCTATTACCTTTAGTAATTACTGCTGGTTTAATGGGGTATTTAGGTGTACCTATAAAACCTTCCACGATATTAGTATTTAGTATTGCTTTTGGAATTTCTGTAGATGATACGATTCATTTCTTAGCAAAATACAGACAAGAATTACAGGCTAACCATTGGAAAATACGGAAATCTGTCTATGCAGCATTGCGCGAAACAGGTGTAAGTATGTTTTACACATCCATTGTATTATTCTTTGGCTTCATTGTATTTACAACCTCTAGTTTTGGAGGCACAGTCGCTTTAGGTGCGTTAGTATCTGCAACGTTACTGTTTGCCATGTTATCTAATTTACTATTACTCCCATCACTATTACTATCTTTAGAACGTAGTATCGCGAATAAGGAAGTGATGCGTAAACCGTCCATAAATATTATCCCGGTAGAAGATGATGATGATGATGATGATGATGATGATGATGATGACCTTAAAGACGATAAAATTTCATAACCCCATATATTTGCATAAAATTTCAACATAATGAGCTATACAGTTTCACAATTATTGACCCAAGACATTACGTTTCAACCTTTAGAAATTAAAGGTTGGGTACGCGGATTTAGATCTAATCGCTTTATTGCTTTAAACGACGGTTCTACGATAAATAATATACAATGTGTAGTTGATTTTTAAAACACAGAAGAAGCGACTTTAAAGCGCATAACGACTGGTGCTGCTGTCCATATTAAAGGAGAATTGGTGGAAAGCCAAGGAAAAGGCCAAAAAGTAGAAATAAAGGTAACCTCTATTGAAATTCTTGGAGATTCTGATCCTGAAGCCTATCCTATTCAGCCTAAAAAACACACCTTTGAGTTTTTAAGAGAAAATGCTCATTTACGTACACGTACCAATACATTTAGTGCTGTTATGCGTTTACGTTCGTCTTTATCTTTTGCAGTTCATAAATATTTTAATGAGAATGGTTTTCACCATGTGCATACGCCAATAATCACAGCTAGTGATGCTGAAGGTGCAGGTGAAACGTTTAGAGTAAGTACTTTAGATTCTAAAAACCCACCTTTGGATGACGAAGGAAATGTTGATTATAAAAAAGATTTCTTCGGAAAAGAAACCAATCTAACGGTATCTGGTCAGTTAGAAGCTGAAACGTTTGCCATGTCGCTTGGAAAGGTTTACACTTTTGGACCAACCTTTAGGGCAGAAAATTCTAATACAACACGTCATCTATCAGAATTTTGGATGATAGAACCTGAGGTCGCATTCATGGATTTGGCAGGTAACATGGATTTAGCTGAAGATTTCATGAAATCTGTATTAAGCTACATTTTAGAACATAACCATGGAGATCTAGAGTTTTTAGATAAACGTTTATTGGATGAAGAAAAAACGAAACCTCAAGCACAACGCTCTGAAATGAGCTTGATAGAGAAAATAAAATTTGTTGTAGATAACAACTTTAAACGTGTTAGCTATACCGAAGCTATAGATATCTTAAAGAACTCCAAGCCTAACAAGAAAAAGAAATTCAATTTTATTATTGAAGAATGGGGAGCAGATTTACAAAGTGAACATGAGCGTTTCTTAGTAGAGAAACACTTTAAGTGCCCAGTAATTTTATTTGATTATCCAGCAAACATTAAAGCATTTTATATGCGTTTAAATGAAGATGGAAAAACCGTTAGAGCTATGGATATTTTATTTCCAGGTATTGGAGAAATGGTTGGAGGATCCCAACGTGAAGAACGTTTAGATGTTTTAAAAGAGAAAATGAAAGTTTTAGATATTTCTGAAGAAGAATTATGGTGGTATTTAGATTTACGTAAATATGGAACTGCTGTGCACTCTGGCTTTGGATTAGGCTTTGAACGTTTAGTCATGTTCGCCACAGGAATGGGAAATATTAGAGATGTAATACCTTATCCTAGAACACCTCAAAATGCGGAGTTTTAATGTCATTCCAAGGGTAGCGAAGAATCTCAATATTAAAAAAGACCAATCTGACTTAGAAATCTGATTGGTCTTTTTTTGTCATTCAGAGCGCAGCGAAGAATCTCTAATAACGTTATATATTTACTAGAGATTCTTCAGTCGTGCCTCCTTCTGAATGACAGCTCTAACTTCAAATTAAATAGATTCTTCAGTCATTTTTCATTCTGAATAACGATTCAAAAAATGGACGTCAATTAAAGTTTTTACATTTCCGAAGAAACACCAACCTTTTAAATTATTCTTAAAAGCAACTCCTTTTTAAAGCATATATCAATAGTTTTTTTAACTTTACTTTAAAGGAACACAAAGCATGCTCAAACAATACCTACAATTTAAATTATCGCAAAAGTTGTCACCGCAACAAATTCAACTTATGAAGTTGATACAGTTGCCTACGCAAGCCTTTGAGCAACGTATTAAGCAAGAATTAGAGGAAAACCCTGCCCTAGATACAGGAAAAGATGATACCGATAATGATAAAATGGATGAGTTTGATAACTCTGAAGACGATTACAACGATAATGAAGAAATAAATACTGAAGACATCAATATTGACGAGTATTTAAGTGATGATGACGTACCAGATTATAGAACCCAAGTCAGTAATTACAGTAGCGATGATGAGGAAAAAGTAATGCCTTATGCTGCTGGGACATCGTTTACCCAGCATTTAAACAGCCAATTAAATACGTTTAGACTTAATGATGAAGAGCGTGAAATTGCCGAGTTTTTAGTGGGTAGTGTTGATGAAAGTGGTTACCTACGTCGCTCACTAAGTGATATTATGGATGATTTAGCTTTTACCCAAAATATTTTTACAACAGAAGATAAAATTGAGAGCGTACTTCACATCGTACACCAATTAGACCCTGCTGGTGTTGGGGCTAGAAACCTTCAAGAATGTTTAAGTATTCAACTCCATAGAAAAGAAAAATATCCTGATGTAGAATTAGCTTGTAATATTATTGATAAAGCTTTTGATCAATTCACGAAGAAGCATTACAAAAAATTGCTTCAAAAATTTGATATTACTGAGATACAGCTCAAAGATGCCATTGAAGAAATAGAGCGTCTTAATCCTAAACCTGGAGGTTCTTATGCTGGAAACAGTAGAATAGCAGAACACGTTGTTCCTGATTTTGCAATCACAATTGTAGATGGCGAACTTGACCTCACACTAAACGGAAGAAATGCTCCCGAACTTCATGTATCTCGTGAGTATAGCAACATGATGAAAGGCTATAAAGATGCTAAAGATAAGAGCAAGTCTCAAAAAGATGCTGTAATGTTTATCAAACAAAAGTTAGATTCAGCTAAATGGTTTATAGAGGCGATTAGACAACGTCAACAAACACTTTTTGTAACTATGAGTTCTATAATGCACTACCAAAAAAACTACTTCTTGTCTGGGGATGAACGTACACTTAGGCCGATGATTTTAAAGGATATTGCAGATGAAATCGAAATGGATGTCTCTACAGTATCTCGTGTTGCCAATAGTAAGTATGTAGACACGCCGTATGGTACAAAACTTATTAAAGAATTTTTTAGTGAATCCATGACTAACGATCAAGGTGAAGAAGTCTCTACTCGTGAAATTAAAAAAATACTTGAAACCGTTATTGAAGATGAAGACAAGAAAAAACCGCTCACTGACGAAAAATTAGCTAAAATTTTAAAAGAAAAAGGCTATCCTATTGCACGAAGAACGGTTGCTAAATATCGTGAACAGTTGGATATTTCTGTAGCTAGATTGAGAAAGAAGATATAATGAACCAACTACTCAAAAGCATATCATACATTTTCCATCCATTATTAATGCCATTATTAGGTGTTGTGTTTTACTTTTCTAAAACACCTCGTTTTGTTCCAGAATCTATAATGCTAGCCAAGGTCTTTTCTATTACGATACTCACACTGGTATTACCTATTTTACTATTTTACTTATTACGAACCATAAATAAAGTAGATACCTTTAATCTAGAAACGGTTGAGGAACGTCGACTCCCCTTACTTATAAATAGTGTAATTATAGTACTCATCATAATACGCGTCTTGCCTATCGATGACATACCAGAATTATATTTTTTCTTTCTTGGCATTCTAATCTCTACTATTACCTGTTTTGCACTCGCTCTGATACAATTTAAAGCAAGTATTCACATGATTGGATCTGCTGGATTCTTTATGTTTGCCATTGCTATCGCTATTCATTTTAAAATAAATATTAACGGCACTATAGCACTCATGTGTATCATACTAGGTGCCATTGCAACGTCACGACTACATATGAAAGCACATACACCTATTGAACTAATCACTGGACTCTGTGTTGGCCTAATGCCCCAACTCATTTTATTAAATTACTGGATGTAGTTTTACAATAGTACCTATTTCACTTTGACATGTAATCAAAGAAGGTAAAGCTCTTTGTTTACAGTAGATAACAAGACATACGATCTTATCGATAGCACAGTCTTTTTTTAATAAAGGAAAAAAAGTGATTTACTATTACAATTTCAAAGTTGAAATGGCATACGTAAATAGTTAGAGAATATAAAAAATCAGTCCAATTTTAATGGTATTCATATCTACTTGTTCGCCAGATCCACTGACCTGCACATTCGAATCAAAAATAGTGTTAAGCGCGTAATAGAGATAAAAGTTGACATTGGAATAGCCAGCACTGAGTGAAAGCCCATATTGAAACCTATTTAAATCACTAATATTTGATAGTGAAACATCATTAGGACTGCCCCTAAATTTTGAAGTATTATAAAACACATAACCAAGTTTAATTCCAGAATAAATCCTCCAAAAATCAAATTCCTTAGCTGTAGATGTACGCCATCTCAGTTCTATCGGAAATTCGACAAGATATGTCGTAAACTTATTTTTACTAAATGCAACATCTTCAATGACCGAATAATCATAACCAATATCCATTTCAGAAATTAATAACGTTTGGTTATATGAATTACTAGAAAGTCCAATTCCTATTCCAAGCCCAACATTCCGTTTTTTATTGAGAGGCATATCCCTAATAAAGCCGAAATGAAAACCGCTAGAAAATCCATTTTGAGAAACATTATCTGGCTTATTGCCCAACAAATTATAGGTTACTGAAACATAGAATTGATCTTCTCTGTAGTCATTATCTACAATAGTAATACTATCATTCTTTTTAGTATTAATGACAAAATCTTCGCTATTCTGAGCAGAAACTGTCCAAATGGATAGTACAAAAAACAAAAAAACAAGATGTCTCATATTACAAATATAACCCAATAGGTTTTAAAACATTTCACTCTAAGTCATAAAAAAAGCATCCAATTTGGATGCTTTTTTATACTTTTGAATATATGATTTTTAATTATCTAAAGCACTACCTGTACCTACAGTATAATTAATCTTTAAAGCATTTGCTTCTCGCAGTTCTTTTTTAATATCACTAACAATACCCATATTAGCTTCTTTATCTACTTTCAAAGATACCGTTAAAAAATCTACTAACTCTTCCCTAGCAATACTTGCTCTTTCAGCGCTAATAAAAGCTCTAATTTCACTAATATCTGCAAACTTGTCATTGAGCTGTAATCTAGCTTCTGTACCAAATTTCTCATATCCTTTTCCAGGTTTACCTGCATAAATATAACTAATTGGATATTTCTTCTCTAACTTTTCAACTTGATCAGCTTGTGGAAGCAAGTTATCAATCATAAGAGTATCTTCTCTCATTACAGTTACAACCATAAAGAAGAATAGCAGCATAAAAACAATATCTGGCAATGAGGCTGTATTAACAGCTGGCAAAGCATTATCTTTTTTTCCTTTAAATTTAGACATAGTTTTTTATGTTTTTATTTATTGTACCTCAGATAATTTCTCAGGATATTCTTTTCTAATCTGGTCAATGACCTCTTTCATCTTCTCTTTATTGCCAACGAAATTAGCATCTCTGAAATTCTTTTCCATCTTAACGAAGTCCATATCTCTAAAACCCTTTTTCGGTCCAATTTCTAAAGCACGAATATTTCGCAAGTCATTATAAGCAGCGACCAATTCATTTTGAACTGAAATATACGTCTTATAAGAAGTCTCTCTTTCGCTCTTTAATGAAATAATAGCCTTATCAGGATGATCTGATGAAGTAAGATCCTTTTTACCATTACAGTAATCACATTTATTACCTTCTGCATCAGTTGTCCCTCCGTTATCCAAAAACTCAATAGCAGCTTTTCGCAAATCTTTAAGCTCCATTAACTCATCTTCAACTAATAACTGGTCATTTCCGTTTATTAAAACAGTAAAAATATTCTTCTGTTTAATAACAACCTGATCTTCGTTTGGCGGTTCCATAGGAGGAAGCTTACGATTTATTCCTGAATCTTTAGGTATCGTTGTAGTTACTAAGAAAAATATTAGAAGTAGAAATGCAATGTCCGCCATTGAACCTGCATTAACTTCTGGTGCTGATCGTTTTGCCATAATTAATTATTATTTACTAAGCATTTTCTTAGTTCCAAAGAACAACATTAAACATGCTGCTAATGCAATTAAGATATAAAATGCTTTAATTCCTGCCTCAATCATTTGTGATTGACCTACAGTTAAAGTTGTACCATCAGTTAAAAGTCGTTCTTCACCAGAAGAAGCGAACCATGCAACCCCTAAAACTAATAGAAATACACCGAAAGATAAAAGTGCTTTCTTCAGTTTCGCAGGCTGGCTAACCAAATTAACCAAACTAGATACAACTGCTGTCACGGTAGCAATTCCGAGGACTACATACGCTAGATTAGCGAACCAACCTAAAACTGCCTGATTGGCCAAGTCAGCTTCAATAGCTTCATCTCCTAACATCATTATTCTTATTAAAAAGAATACTGCAATTAGACCAATTACTAAAGCAACAATTTTGACTATTTTTTGAATATTCATATTATGTTTGATTTAATAATTAATGTATTATTTCTTATGTTTAACTAGTAAGTCCATTAATGTAATAGAAGAATCTTCCATGTCATTAACAATACTATCAATTTTAGAGATAATGTAATTATAAAAAATCTGTAATATAATAGCAACTACAAGACCAAATACCGTCGTTAACAAGGCTACTTTAATACCACCTGCTACTAATGAAGGATTCATATCACCTGCTGCTTGAATTTTATCGAAAGCATCAATCATACCAAGTACTGTACCCATGAAACCTAGCATTGGTGCTAAAGCGATGAATAAAGAAATCCATGACACATTTTTCTCTAATTGTCCCATTTGAACACCACCATAAGCCACAACAGCTTTTTCAGCAGCATCAATATCTTCGTCTGCTCTGTCTAAACCTTGATAAAAGATTGATGCAACAGGTCCTTTTGTATTTCTACAAACTTCCTTAGCTGCTTCAATTCCACCAGAATTAAGTGCATCCTCAACATCTTGAGTTAATTTTTTAGAATTTGTTGTTGCAAGATTTAAATAAATAATTCTTTCAATAGCTATAGCTAAACCTAGAATTAAACATAATAATACAATTCCCATAAAAAATGGACCACCTTCAATAAAACGTTCTTTTACTTCTTGAGTAAATGATTTGTCAGCATCAGCTGCTGCGTCTTCTTGAAATGTAGTGGTAACTGCTGTCGTTGCAGCTTCAACTGTGTTTGCATTTGTACTTGCATTAACAGTACCGAAAGCCATAATACCGGCTATGGCTAAGATAGAAAAAAGTCTTTTCATCGTGATTGTTCTTAATTTTATTAGTTAAAGTGTTAAAGATAAAAAAAAAATGTAATTAAAAAATAAAAATACTAATTGAGTCATACGTGTTAACGTTATTTTACCAATTAACAGTTATTAGATAAGACGAATTTAAATAAAATGTTTTGGATTATTTAGCTATAAAATGAAAAACTTATAGTTTGTTGATATATTTTTATGGAAGAACACTATAAATAATGATATTACTTCGGAAACATCAAAACTCGCAATTGATTCATAACCATTATATTTAAGAGATAATAACCAACAACTAACCTTTAAAACCAGGACTTATATATCTACCAAATTAAAATAACTATTTTAAACAGATTTAGTCTCTAAATTTGTATTTCTCTTCAAATAAGTAAGTTTATAATTTATATCTCTAGAATTATACCTCAAATATCTTTAAGATTAATTGTATATAAAAAATCCAAGATTTTGTCTTTAAATTTTTATTTTGAAGTCCTAGGCTGGTGCAGAAAACTAAAAAACCTATTGATTAATGTTTATGTTAGACAAAAATGATTCCTACTAAACTCTGAGAAGATTCAAGGGTTTCATCTCTGTAACTACTCTATGGTAAGCTTAAAAGAGCTCAACATAAAAAAAAATGTTAGTATTTCTATTTCAAAATTTATGCTTCAAGCCTTTGAGATTCACTGCGTGCATTCCATTAGGGAACCTGGGACAAGTATAAAAACCTTAAACACACCATGAAGGTATCAGGTTTATATTTTAAAATTTATGCTTAAAGCATGCTCAAAATTTCA
>JAWUWM010000116.1:0-32853 GCA_034111845.1 Psychroserpens sp.
CCATTTTCAGTATCAGCGTTACCAATAATTGTAGCATTTTGAATTGTAAATGCTCCTGACCCTGTACCTTCTGGTCCATCTACTTCAAAAGCATGGTCAGAAATATTTCCTAAAACCACAACCACATTATCAACAATACCAGAATACGCTTGGTCAATATCTACAGCGTCATCTCCTTGTGCCCAAACTAATATATTAGAAACATTTACAGTACCACCAAAAAACTCGACACCATCATCAACGTTGGCAACAACCTCTATTTGATTAATAACCGTTCCGTTTCCTACTCCACCAAGTGTCAAACCATTGATTTCGTTTCCTTCACCAATTAATGCACCGCCATGACGTATAGATATATATTGCATAACACCAGAGTTATCAGTAGCATCAGAGCCACCATATAGTCCAAATGTATCATCAGCAGGAATTCCTTCAATTTGAGCCTCCAATATATCTCCAGAAAATGAGCAAGGCGCATTTCCTAATACAATTAATCCACCCCATTGACCGCGATCATCTTGATCTAAATTTGTTCCAGAAGTTTGACCAACCATTATATTATCTGAAGTAGATGTAAATATAATTGGAGACCCAGCTGTTCCAACTGCATTTATTTTTGAGCCTCTTGCAATAATTAATGCAGATGCTAAAGAACCTGTTCCTGGAGAACCTTTGATAATGGTTCCTGCTTCAATAGTTAGTGTAGCGCCATTATCAACAACAACTTTTTGATTTAATTGATAAATATTATCATTTGTCCAAATGGTGTCATCAGATATCACTCCAGTTACCGGTATATTTTGAGTTGGAGCGATAACAATGCCATCGAAAATAATAGGTGTGTCATCATCTTTAAAACATCCAGTGAATACAAGAGAAGAAGCGATTAAAGCAGATAGTACTAATTTTTTCATGATATTTTTTTTAAAATAGTTTTTGTTTCGATTTAATAACACTGCAAAGAAAGGGGCATCATGTAAAGCCAAGGTTAATTAGATATTAAACCTAAATCATAAAACTGTTAATTGAATGTTATGTGCACACTATCTTTTTATAATATCGAAACATTAAATTAACATTGAAAATCATATCTTGCAGTGACTAAATAGATTCTATGAATTGGGAACAACTACTCTCTTTAAAACGTTTTGGGGACACCAACAAACGCTTACGTAAAGAACAAGACGAAACCCGATTAGGTTTTGAAGTCGATTATGATCGTATTATTTTTTCTTCGGAATTTAGAAGTCTTCAAGATAAAACTCAGGTCGTACCATTATCAAAAACCGATTTTGTCCACACACGCCTAACACACAGTCTAGAGGTTAGTGTTGTTGGACGCTCATTAGGTCGAAAAGTAGGTCAAAAAATATTAGAAAAACATCCGCATTTAAAAGACGTTCATGGCTATCAAATGAATGATTTTGGAGCAATCGTTGCTGCTGCAGCTTTGTCGCACGACATAGGAAATCCGCCTTTTGGACATTCAGGAGAAAAAGCTATCGGTGAGTTTTTTAAATCTGGAGAAGGGCGCTACTATGAAGATGATCTCACTAAAAAACAATATCAAGATTTATGTGATTTTGAAGGTAATGCCAACGGACTAAAAATCTTAACCGAAAGTCGCCAAGGACGAATAGGCGGTTTACGACTAAGCTATGCAACACTTGGCGCATTTACTAAATATCCTAAAGAGTCCCTTCCAAAGAAACCAACAACACATATTGCAGATAAGAAATATGGCTTTTTTCAGAATGAAAAAGAAACATTTAAAGACATCGCTAACGAACTTGGATTAATTAAAAGAGGTAGCAATGATGATGTTAGTTATTGCAGACACCCTTTAGTATATCTCGTAGAAGCAGCAGATGATATTTGCTATACAATTATTGACTTTGAAGACGGGATTAACTTAGGTCTCATCCAAGAAGAATATGCTTTAGAATATCTCATAAATTTAGTAAGAGACTCCATACAAACTAAAACATACAATGCGTTACAGAACACACAAGACAGATTAAGTTATTTACGATCATTAGCTATTAATACATTAATCAATGAAGCTGTAGACATTTTCATGACAAATGAAGATGACATCCTTAATGGTAAATTTTCAAAATCACTTCTAGATTGCAGTAGTTATGAGGCTCAAATCAATGATATCATTAAATTAAGTATCTCCAATGTATACCAATCTAGAGACGTCATTGACAAAGAAATCATAGGCTATAAGGTTATTAATGAACTTTTAAATACCTTTACAAAGTCGGTGATAAATAATTTAAAAGGAGATGTGTCTAATTTTGACCAACTCATTTTGAAAGTTTTAGAGCCAAACGTAGACTTACAAAAAGAGACTATCTATGATAGCTTGCTAGCTGTATGTTTTTATATTTCAAAAATGTCAGATAGTAATGCTATGCTATCTTACCAAAAATTGAAAGGGAATCATTTATAAAAAAAAATTGAAAAACATGAAAAGAAAATTATTAGTTATCACAATGCTTGTTGTGATATCTCTCACCGCTGTATTGATTGTAAAATCAAATTCAGATGAAAATAGAGCTATTGAAGACTTAAGAGAACAACATTTATCTCATTTAGAAAACAGTCCTTTTAAGGAAACACAATATCTAACAAGAACTGAAAGAAAAGCTATTGGCTCACCAGGAAATGCATACAATGAACAAATGTGGGACTTAACAATGGATCCCGCTATTGGAAGACCAACTCCAGAAGTAACAAGGCAACTTCAACGTGAATTAATTGCAGAGCGTGCGTTAACAAGAGGGGTTGGTGGAGAATCTGCAAATCCATGGGTTAACAGAGGACCAAACGATCAAGGTGGGAGAACAAGAGGTATCATGTTTGATCCAAATGATGTTGGTAATGCAAATCCTGATGATGATTATACTAGAGTTTTTGCTGGAGGAGTTTCTGGCGGATTATGGGTTAACGAAGACATTACAGATACTGATGTTTCATGGACCTTAGTATCAACTATACAACAAAACATTTCCGTAACTGAAATCATCTCAGATCCCAATAATAGTAATATCTTCTATATTGCTTCTGGTGAATCTTACACTAATGGTGATGCAGTTGGACGCGGAGTTTGGAGATCGTTAGATGCTGGTGTCACTTGGGAAATAATTCTTGGTGGAGGCGTAACTAGTGTAACCAATAGTGGACAATTTGTAAATGGTATATTTTACGTAAATGATATTGTTGCTAGAGATAATAATGGTGTTACAGAAATTTATGCTGCTGTAGCAAATGCCTTTTATGCAGATGCTGGAAGTCCTAATAATTTTCAAAGTATTGCAGAAACGGGACTATACAAATCTGATGATAACGGTAATAATTGGAATCGCTTTCCTATTCAATTTAATGACGGAACATTTAAAAACCCGAATGATCTTGAAATTGATATAAATAATAATATTTGGTTAGCAACTACTAGAGATGTTTTTGGAAATACAGGAGGAGAGATCTATAGATCAACAGACGGTCTAACATTTTCTTTAATAAATAACATAGCTAATGCAAGAAGAACAGAAATTGAGCCATCGCCAACAGATCCTAATAAATTTTGGATTGTAGCGGAGGTTTCAGGAGATGCTGATATTTTTATAACTAATGATTCTTTTGCAACGATCACTGCAATAAATGAACCTGACGATGTCGATAATGGAATACCTGCACAAGATTACACAAGAAATCAAGCTTTTTACAATCTACCAGTAGAAGTAGATCAAAACAATACGCTCTACGTTGGTGGTATTGATTTATTTAGATCGCCTAACGATGGCGCATCTTGGGATCAATTATCAAAATGGTCAAATAATAATAATTTAGGAGCCTTACAAGTACCTTTAGTGCATGCAGATCAACATGCTATTGTTTTTAGACCAGGTAAAAATGACGTGGAAGCTGTTTTTGGAAATGATGGAGGAGTGTACTACACCGCTAACATCGCTTCAGCTTCAGGAAATACAAATGCAATTCAATCTAGAAATAAGGATTATGTGACGACCCAATTCTATTATGGAGCTATTAACCCAATAGATGTTGCAGATGGAGATGATGTAGCAGGTGGAACCCAAGATAACGGTACACAATTTGTTAACGATGCTGTTGCTGGATTAAATCCATTTTTTGATCCCGTAGGCGGAGACGGTGGTTTTACAGAAATAAGTCAAAATGGTTATGCTATTACTACATACCCAGGAAATAACCATCTTTATTTCAATTACCCGAGCTTAACTGGTGGCACTCAAATTTCAAGCGGTAGTGGTGGTAGTTTTATTAATGAAGCTACATTAGATAAAAACTTAGATGTCTTATACACCAATGCAACTCAGGGCAGTACTAGAAGAATAGAAAGAATTAAAGATTCCATGCCTGGAGGTGCAGCTACAGATTCTCAATTTTTAACATCAAGTCAATTTAATGCTAGCCCTAGTGCTTTAAAAACTTCACCATTCAATACGGGTTCAAGTACTTTATATGTTGGACTGCGAAGTGGACGTTTACTAGTAGGAGGATTTGCAAACTTAACAAACCCAAATTTCACAAATATCTCTGGAACAGGATTTTCTGGAAGTATTTCTGACATTGAATTTGGACAAAATGGACAAGAAATTTTTGTTACTATGCATAATTATGGCGTCGTAAGCATTTGGTTTACTGCTAATGGTGGTGGTTCCTGGACAAATATTGAAGGAGACTTACCAAACATTCCTGTAAAATGTATTTTACAGAATCCATTAATTCCAGAAGAACTTATTATTGGTACAGAGCTTGGTGTATGGACAACTCCAGATTACACGATTCCCAATCCAGTTTGGGTACAAGCTTATAACGGAATGAGTGATGTCACTGTTGTAGATTTAGATTTACGTGAATCTGATAATACTATTTTAGCATCAACACATGGAAGAGGATTCTTTACTAGTCAATTTACTGATCAACCACTAAGTGTATTAGAAAGCGAATTCGTTACTAACGTAGTTACGCTATTCCCTACCATCTCAAATGGACAAATCACACTTAAATCTGAACGTGATTTAGGAGATGCTAACATCACAGTATTTAATATTAATGGGCAAAAAGTATATGATACCAAATCATATCTCTCAACATCTAATACCAATGTGAATCTTAATTTAGATGCTGGTATGTACTTTGTTAATATTAGTGTTACTAATTATGTAGAGACTAAGAAGATCATTATTAAATAATTAATATGTTTTAAAATAAAAAAAGGGAGCCCTAGGGTTCTCTTTTTTTATTTTATGCATTTCAACGAATATATTTGTGTTTTGACGATAATTGTTTATATTTGAGTAACCAAAATCTTTAAAACCTACAATCATGAAGAAAAATATTCTTGGAGCTGCAGTTGCATCTTTGGTAACTTTAGCATTTTTAATGGTACTAAATGATATTACAAGCAATGCTAATCACGACCACCAACAACAAACCGTAGAGGTTTATGAAACAGATCAACAATCTGATATAGCTACTCTAGACGAAGAGCAGTAGCAGCAAATAACATACTTAAATTAACAACATCAATCCCAACAGATTGATGTTGTTGGTTTACAGAAGCATGGTCTATAAATAGATCTGGAACTCCTAATAATTTAATAGGTATTGAGTATCCATTCAAAGCAGAAAACTCCAAAACTGCACTTCCAAAACCTCCAGAGATCACACCATCTTCTACAGTTACAATTTCCTCATAAGTTTTAAATATAATATGCAATAGCATATGATCCAATGGTTTCACAAAACGCATATCATAATGTGCTATCGTATCCTTGCACTCACATTTCGCAATAGCATCGGCAACATTATAAGCAATTGCACCAATACTTAATACTGCTAATTTTTTTCCTTTTTTAAGCTGGATCCCCTTGCCAATTTTTAATTCTGAAAAAGGCTGTCTCCAATCAATTATAGATCCTCGACCTCTAGGGTAACGAATCGCAATTGGATGTTTTAAACCTAATTGGGCGGTGTACATGATATCGCGCAATTCAATTTCATTGCGAGGTGCACAAATAATCAAATTTGGAATACATCTTAAATACGCCAAATCAAAAACACCATGATGCGTCGCTCCATCTTCTCCCACCAAACCAGCACGATCCAAACAGAAAATAACAGGTAGATTTTGTATCGCCACATCATGTATCACTTGATCATAAGCGCGTTGTAAAAACGTAGAATAAATATTGCAAAATACAATCAAACCTTGAGTTGCCATACCAGCAGCTAATGTTACTGCATGCTGCTCAGCAATACCCACATCAAATGCACGCTCTGGTATTTGTTCCATCATAAACTTCAAAGAACTTCCTGTAGGCATTGCAGGAGTAATTCCAACAATATTTGTATTCGTTTTGGCAAGTTCAACTATCGTGTGCCCAAATACATCTTGAAATTTTGGTGGTTGCACTTCTTTTTTCTTAGGAAGAATATCACCCGTAAAAGCATCAAACTTTCCAGGCGCATGATATTTTACTTGATCCGCTTCAGCTTGTTTTAAGCCTTTTCCTTTCGTGGTAATCACATGAAGAAACTTTGGACCTTTAACCGACTTTAAGCGTTCTAATTCTGAAATTAACAACGGTAAATCATGACCATCAATAGGTCCAGTATAATCAAAGCTTAACGCCTCAAAGATATTATCTTGTTTTTCTTTTCCTTTTTTAACGTTGGTCAAATATTGCTTTAAAGCACCAACACTGGGATCAATACCAATCGCATTATCGTTTAATATCACTAATAAATTAGCACTAGTAACTCCAGCATGATTTAGGCCTTCAAAAGCCATTCCGCTAGCAATAGAAGCATCGCCAATAACTGCAATGTGTTGTTTATCTTCTCCTTTAAGTTGAGAAGCAATTGCCATTCCTAAAGCTGCAGAAATGGATGTAGATGAATGTCCAACACCAAATGTATCGTATTCGCTTTCTTCACGATTTGGAAATCCACTGAGACCACCTTTTTGTCTATTCGTGTTAAAATTATCTTTTCTACCGGTGAGTATCTTATGGCCATAGGCTTGATGACCAACATCCCAAATCAATTGATCATTGGGTGTATTAAAGACATAATGCAAAGCTAAGGTCAATTCTACAACACCAAGACTTGCCCCTAGATGTCCTTCTTTTGTCGCTACAATATCAATAATAAAGTCACGCAACTCTTTAGCAAGTTGTGGCAGTTCATCTGGATTTAATTGTCTTAAATCTTTAGGGAAATTGATATGATCTAAAAGTCGTTTTTGCACCTTGTAAAAATACAAGAATTAATTAGCATTTAACTTCAAAAATTATTGGTAACGTATCGCTAAATTCTTCAAAACTTCCTTTACGCTTCGCAGGAATAAATTGAGGAAATAATTTCACCACTCATACAGCTTAATTCTATATAGATGAATGTGTGCCGCGAGTTTTGATAGTCTTAATGTTTCCACTTTTATCAATCTTAAAATTAACATACGCTTTTTGTTTTCCAGACAAACCATGATCTTTCGCCACTTCCACGTCAAAATTTGTAGATACAAAATCCAGAATTCGTTTATTAACATACTTTTATCGCTCCTTTAGAGTTATATTTTCAGGGGTGTCTTTAACTCTGGAGGAACATCTGCTGCAAGAAAACCCATTACAATGTTATCTTGAATTGCAATTTCACCTTCAAGTTCTTCCAATTGAATATCATAAATCGAATCTGTAGGAATCGGCTCTTTTATAGTTTCTTCAATAGCACCTGTTAGTGCCATCTGCAACTGGACTTACACTAGTTTTAACACTATTATTTTTCTTTGAAGTTCTCTTGTCTAGCTTTTCTTTTGAAGCACAACCCACGGTAGAATCTATTTCCTCTTTTGTAGCCACTATACTAGAATCAATCGCTTTCTCGACAATTTCAACACTTTCAATTTTTTTAATAGTCCCTTTCTCGTCTTGACAACTCCGTAAAGATGTTCCCATAACCATCAACAACGCTAACAGGAACAATTTATGAAAACTCATACGTTGCTCAAACACGGTTTCCGAAATATGTAAATTAATGGTATCTAATTGGGTTTTTCTAATATGACCCCAGATGGGTTGACCTTTATTCTAGTGTATAAATGCTTGTACATCATTAGTTCTCATTGCAGTAAAATCAATAACCGTTTTAGAACATGAGTTACAAAAACGTCCTTTGTCGTTTGATGACATGTCAGATTCGTTTTAGTGACAAGGCTTTGGGATAGAAATGGAATAACGTGATTTCATACCTGAATGAATTGATGAATACCATCAAATTTCTTGCCCACAATTAATAAGATTAAATAGAATTGTATTTTTACACCTATGATAAATCCATTCGACGATACCTATTACATGAAAAAAGCCTTGCAAGAGGCACAAGACGCTTATGACAAAGGAGAAATCCCAGTAGGCGCAGTCATCGTAATAAAAGATAGAATCATTGCAAGAGCTCACAACTTAACAGAACTCCTAAACGATGTCACAGCACATGCCGAAATGCAAGCCATAACAGCAGCCGCTAATTTTTTAGGAGGAAAATACTTAACGAATTGTACGTTATACGTTACCCTAGAACCTTGTCAAATGTGTGCAGGGGCTTTATATTGGAGTCAGATTTCTAAAATTATTTATGGCGCTCGTGATGAAGAACGCGGCTGTATTGCATTAAATACCAAGTTACATCCTAAAACAAAAATAGTTGGCGGTGTTTTGGCTGATGAAGCCTCTGCTTTAATAAAGCGATTTTTTATTGAGAGACGTAATTTGAATTAAAATCAAGCCCGCGTTAGCGATTACTCATCCATATTATTGAGAAAGAATCGTGATTGCTTCGCAGTTGAACGGTCTGTTTGAGCGCCTCACAGAGAGCGAGTAGTGAAAGCGTTACCAAGACGATGCTTTTCAGCATGTCTTGGTAACGCCCAAAAAATCATAAAAAAACACCTAACTTTCATTAGACGTTAAAACTTCAATAAAGTATATTTCTTAGAGAACTTGTACATTAGCTGCAACTAATCCTTTTCCTCCTTTTTCTTCATCTTACTCTACATTATCGCCTTCAAGTAACTCAACACCATTAAGGTTTGATACGTGTACAAAAATGTCATTTCCTGTTTCTTCATTGGTAATGAATCCAAATCCTTTTGAATCATAGTGAAACATGTATTAATTAAGCTAAAAAGCTATCTTATAAAATGATTCAGTATGCTAACAAATTGTAACGTTTTTTTAACCCTACATCTTAAAATGAAGTTCAAATAATAAGAATAACTTCGGAAATTTTAAAACTTCAAAATCAAACAGTTGATTAAGATTTTCGGCTTTTTTGAGTGGCTTTCATTTTATCGAGATTCTCTTGTGTAAGCATGTAATCCTTGATGTCTTTATCTTTCCAACGATAGTACGCAAATAATGGAAAAGCAACAAAAAACAAGCCTAAAACGCCAAAACCTATTAACTTTTCAGAATAGTCTACATTCAATAAAAAACCACATAACATACTTCCAAAAGAAGCGATAAAGGCAATAAGTATACTATATTTCATTATGACTTTTTTAGGATGTAAAGTTAATCAATTCACGTCGGTAAGCAGTTAATAATTTTGATTTAGAAACAAACCCGTAATAATTACCTTTTTTGATAACTGGAAGATTCCAAGCACCAGTATCCTGAAATTTACGCATCACCTCCTTCATCGAATCGTTTTCGTAATAAATATAATCTGGAGGATTATGCATAAATGTTTCTACAGAAGTTGTCTCATAAAGCGTCTGATCAAACATAACTGTTCTAATATCATCCAACAAAATAATTCCAACCAAAAACTCATTCTCATCAACCACTGGAAATAGATTTCGACTCGACTTAGAAACCCCTTCATGTAACATTTCTCCTAGCGACATTTCTGGATTTAAAATCGTAAAATCGCGCTCAATAACGCTATCCAATTTCATCAATGTTAATACAGATTGATCTTTATCATGTGTTAAGAGTTCTCCTTTTTCGGCAAGTTCCTTAGTGTAAATCGTATGTTCTACTGCGCTTTTGGTGATAATAAACGACATAGAAACCGTAATCATTAAGGGAACGAACAATTGGTAACCACCAGTGATTTCGGCAATTAAAAAAATCGCAGTTAATGGCGCATGCAAAACTCCTGCTATTAATCCTGCCATACCAAGGAGTGTAAAATTAGTTTCAGACACTTGGAAACCTAAACCAATATTATTAATGATTTTTGCAACTACATTTCCCAAGGCACTTCCCATCATCATAGTTGGGATAATAATTCCTCCTGCGCCTCCAGCTGCCAAGGTTGTGGTCATGGCAATAGCTTTAAAAATAGTAATACCAAACAGTAAAGCAATCACAACCCAAATATTATCAAGATAATCATCAAAAGGCGTTTGGCCTAAGGCATGCAAGTGATTTCCGTCGAGTAAATCATTGATAAAACCAAAACCTTCACCATACAATGGCGGAATAAAATACAGCATCACACCAATAGCCAAACCACCAACGATTAGTTTTTGTCCGCTCGTTTTAAAGCGTTCAAAAAAGGTATATACTGCAAAATACATCTTAGAGAAATAGATAGAAGCAATGCCTGTCCCAATGCCTAACACAATCAAGAACAAGGTGTCCTTTAATGCAAATGGTGTTGTAATATTATAGGTGAACAACACACCGTTACCAACGAAAAAATAAGACGTCAATACCGAAGATACTGAAGCTATTAATAACGGTAATAACGATGCAAATGTTAAATCTAGGCTGAATACCTCAACAGCAAAAATAATCGCAGCAATTGGCGACTGAAAAATAGAGGCGATAGCACCCGCAGCAGCGCAACCAATGAGTAAGGTTCGCGTTTTTCTGTCTACATGAAACAATTGACCAATATTAGAACTCACCGCAGAGGCCGAAGCAATTGCAGGACCAAGTAAACCAACCGATCCTCCAAAACCTGCAGTCAGTGGTGCTGTAATGAGCGGTAAATACATCTTGCTTCGTTTGATTAAACCATCCTTTTTTGACAGTGAAAATAAGATGCTTGGAATAGCGTGTTCAATCTTTTGCTTGGAGACATATTTTACAAATAAATAAACAAGTCCTAACCCAAATATTGGAAGAATAAAGTACATACTATTTTGAGAAACAATGACGAAGTGCTCTAAAACCCATTGAATTCCGTAGGTGATATTCTTGATGGTTACAGATACTAATCCAGACAATAAACCAATGAGCATTGCTAATAAAAACACAAAGTTTTTTTGCGAGATATATTTATATCGCAAAATGAGTAAACGTTTTATGAATGGTTTAATTGGCATTATTAAATCTAATAAAAAATCCTGCATGAAGCAGGATTTAGTAGTTATGATTTTAGGTTGAGTTTTAAACTCAACTCTGTTAGTTGTTGATCATCAATTGGTGCAGGTGCATCTATCATGACATCACGACCATTATTATTTTTTGGAAAGGCGATGAAATCTCGAATGGTTTCTTGTCCCCCAAGGATAGCAACCAATCTATCCAATCCAAAAGCGAGTCCACCATGAGGAGGCGCTCCATATTGAAATGCATCCATTAAGAATCCAAATTGTGCTTCTGCTTCTTCTGGAGTAAAGCCCAAATAATCAAACATTAAGGCTTGCGTTTCTTTATCATGAATACGAATAGAACCACCACCAATCTCATTTCCGTTAAGGACCAAATCATAAGCATTGGCTTTCACATCTCCCGGATTTGTTTTCAATAATTCTAACTGTCCCGGTTTTGGAGATGTAAATGGATGGTGCATCGCGTGGAAACGATCTGAATCTTCATCCCATTCTAAAAGCGGGAAATCCATGACCCACAATGGCGCAAAAACTTTAGGATCTCTCAACCCTAAACGCTCTGCTAATTCCATACGTAAAGCACTTAATTGTGCTCTTACTTTATTTTTTTCTCCGGAAAGTATACACACCAAATCTCCTGCTTTTGCTCCAGTAACTTCTGCCCATTTTGCTAAATCTTCTTGGTCGTAGAATTTATCTACAGATGATTTGAAACTTCCGTCGTCGTTGCATCTAGAGTACACCATTCCTAAAGCGCCAACTTGTGGACGTCTTACCCAATCAATTAATTTATCGATTTCTTTTCTAGTGTAACTATTTCCGCTAGGAACTGCGATACCAACTACCAATTCTGCAGAATTAAAGACGTTAAACTCTTTGTGTTGTGCAACAGTATTCAATTCTCCAAATTCCATCCCAAACCGGATGTCTGGTTTATCGTTTCCGTAGAGACGCATTGCATCATCGTACAATAGTCGCGGGAATTTCTCTATCTCAACACCATTCACTTCTTTAAGTAAATGACGTGTCAAGCCTTCAAAAGCATTTAAAATATCTTCTTGATCAATGAATGCCATTTCACAGTCAATCTGTGTAAACTCAGGCTGTCTATCTGCTCTTAAATCTTCATCTCTAAAGCATTTTACAATCTGAAAATACTTATCCATACCACCAACCATCAACAATTGCTTAAACGTTTGAGGTGATTGTGGTAAGGCATAAAACTGACCAGCATTCATTCTTGAAGGCACTACAAAATCACGAGCTCCTTCTGGTGTTGACTTTATTAAATACGGTGTTTCTACTTCTATAAACCCATCCTGAGATAAATAATTCCGCACTTCTTGAGTCACTTTATGTCTAAAAATCAAATTCTCTCTCACAGGATTACGACGAATATCGAGGTAACGATATTTCATGCGCAATTCTTCACCACCATCTGTATCATCTTCAATCGTAAAAGGTGGCAATTTTGATTCGTTTAGAACGGTTAATTCAGATACTAAAATCTCAATATCACCAGTAGGCATATTAGGATTTTTAGAAGCACGCTCAATCACTTTCCCTTTGACTTGGACAACGAATTCACGACCTAAATCTTCGGCACGTTTCATCATCTCTTTTGGTGTGCGCTCCTCATCAAAAACAAGTTGCGTCATCCCATAGCGATCACGAAGATCTACCCAAACGATAAACCCTTTATTTCTAGATTTTTGAACCCAACCCGAAAGGGTAACTTCTGTATTGATATGTGATGGTCTTAACTCACCACAATTATGACTTCTGTACATAGTAAAATAATTAGGACACCTATAAATAATATTTTGGTGTTTCAGATTGCAAATTTAATGAAGTGATTTAAACTTTTAACATTTAAGCGAAAATTAATGGCTTTTTAATCATTTGAAGACTTTTTTAAAGTTGAATAGCATCACTACGAAAGTAAAAAAAGATAAAAAATGGATGAAAAAGAATGATTTTTTAGCGGATGAAAAAAAGTTTAAACCACTTCCATTGCTAGCGCTCGTGTGTGACGAGTGACGTTAAGAGTAAATAATTAAAACGTACTATTTATTCATTGTAGGTTTTGTATTTTAGAGATATGAGTAGAAAATATAAGTTTCATAATAAGTCAGGACTATATTTTATGTCATTTGCTACAGTATATTGGTTGGATGTATTTACAAGACAAATTTATTTTAAAATTTTAGTAGAACGTATTGATTACTGCAGAAAATAAAAAGGTAAAGAGCTTTATGCCCAGTCATATACACTTTATATTTCGCTCATCGAAAGAACAGCCTATGGAGTTACTGAGAGATTTTAAAAAGTTTACGTCTAAAAAAATTATAGACGCTATTGATAATAATCCCATTGAGAGTGGTTTTGTTACGAATACAATTGACTGGAAATATTCTAGTGCTAGAAATTTTCAAGACGACCAAACCGTATTAGAGATTAATGCTACTGGATTTATGGCTTGATTTTACTCTTGTGTGCACTCGTCACAGACGAGCGCTAGCAAGGAAAATAATCCCATAATTGTTTGACTTTAATTACTATTAGTATATGTGAAGTTGGCGAAATTCTTTGTGAATTCCAATTATAGGCCACCTTCATTTATTGGACACCGTTATATTGATAAAGTTACATTTCCGAAGAAAACAAAGTCTTAGCCCAAAGAAAACGTCCAACTCAAATTAATGAGTTGGACGTCTTTGGAGACTAAATAACCAACCAAATCTAGCTCCTTGTATTGACCCTTGGGTTATCGTTCTTAGCAGTTTTCTGCTTACGTTTTTTTAATTCTTTATTGCCTTCAATACGCTTTCCTAAAGCATTTGTTTCTCTTAAGAATTGAATATATCCTCGTCCAGTAAATTCATACACGGTTCCAGATGATGGATGAAATAATTCTATCCTTTGATCATTGATAACGCTCAATTCAAAAAATTCATTGTCGAAGAAATCATAATCTAATGTTAATGTTTTTAAGTACATATTACCACTCACATTACCAACACCATAGACGCCTGTATAATCCCAGAAAATAGTATTTGGGTCACCAATATTGGTATCCTGAGAACTTCTAAACTCTGAGTCATTTCCACCAGATAAAAACTGAAGGTAATTTTCTTGATCAAATTCATTTATCGCTCCCATTTCACTGGTATATGTTTTCTCCCAAGCTTCATATTCTTGAAGGAAATAATGAATGTTATCGTAGAATACAAAGTCATAATCAAAATTATTTCTTTGATATCCATTTAAAAAATATGAAGTATCATTAAATGGGTTATACAATTCTATAGTATTGTTATCAATTTGAAAGACATCAAAGGTTTGGAATCCATCAATATCATGATTGATATCTAAAATATTATTATAAGCATCGTAAACACCTACATCAACTCCAAAACCGTTACCTTGATTACCAAAACCGACTAAATTATTATTCGCAAATACAGTACCATTTCTAAACGATATGGTAAATGCTATATTTAAGAAGGGTGTTTCTCCGTTTCCTAGCGTTTGATTGATATCAACATACCATAACTCATGAGAGTTTAATAATTGATTCAAATTAATTCCTTGATTATTGTTAAAGTCATTGACGATTAATTCGTCTGTATAACATGACGTAAACAACGTTGCGGTTAAAGCAAATCCTATAAGTAGTTTGATTCTTTTCATAATATTCTGTGTTTTCATGTATATAAATTAATATTCAAAACGCGTGCCAAAATTGAAAGTCTATGCGTATTCTCTTCGGAAAAAGGACATAAATTTCTTATTTTTGAATACCTTTAAATGAGTTAATCTAACCAAAATTGAAATACAACATATGAGTCAACGCATAAAATTTGCAGTATTTGGAGCAGGAAGCTGGGCAACAGCCATTGTGAAAATGCTTTGTGAAAACTTAGACGAAGTAGGTTGGTACATGCGAAGTGCGTATACTAAAGAACACTTATTAAAAGAACAACATAATCCTAGTTATTTAAGTGCTGTAGAATTTAATACCGAGCAACTCAAATTGAGTAATGACATGAATGCCATTGCAGAATGGGCCGATGTATTAATTTTTGTGATTCCTTCAGCATTTATTCATACCGAGTTACAAAAGCTTACGATCAATATTTCAAATAAAACTATTGTTTCTGCAGTTAAAGGTATTATGCCCGAGACAGGAAAACTCGTAGGTGAGCATTTCCATGATGTCTATAAAATTCCGTTTGAACATATTGCGGTAATTGCTGGGCCTTGTCACGCAGAAGAGGTCGCTCTAGAACGTTTGTCATATCTAACAATCTCATGCGATAATGCCGAGAAAGCACAAATAATCGCAGATGCGCTGTCTAGTGATTACATCAAAACAAAAATTAGCGATGATGTCATTGGTACAGAATATGCTGTGATGCTTAAAAACATCTACGCTATTGCTGCTGGAATGGCTCATGGATTGGGTTATGGAGATAATTTTCAAAGTGTCTTGATGAGTAACGCTATTCGTGAAATGAAGCGTTTTATCAAAAAAATGCACAAAATGAAACGCAATATCAACAACTCTGCTTATTTAGGTGATTTACTGGTTACTGGTTACTCTACATTTTCTCGTAACCGCATGTTTGGAAACATGATTGGTAAAGGTTACACCGTTAAATCTGCACAAATGGAAATGAACATGGTCGCAGAAGGGTATTATGCCACAAAAAGTGCTCATGAACTCAATAGTAAGAATAAGAAAAAAACGCAGTTACCAATCATAAATGCGGTGTATGAGATTTTGTATGAGAATAAAGACCCTAAGACCGTGTTTAAGAAATTGACTGATAAGCTGGATTAGTAAATTCATGCCTACGCAAGAATTGGCTACTTCACCAAAACTCCTTTTAATTGCATTAAAGGAACTGCCTGCAATGCCTTTATATTTATTGTATTTTTTCTAAACAAATAGGTATTATCTAACATTTGGTTACCTTCAAAAAAGGTGACTTTAAACTCATTGTTTAATTTAAGAAGATCATTTTGCATAAACTCAATCTTTGCATAGCTTCGTGCTGGAAGCAATTTGATGGTATGACGCATAACTGGTGTTATTTTTTCTTCGGAATACCCTTTTGACATAATCAAAACCATATCTAAATCTACATCTTTATTATTGATAATGTAGGCGTTCCAATCATCGGTTTTATATTCTGGATGTTGTTCTTGAACAACTGCAACAAATACGTCTTCTACTTTTGGGATATGGATATCTTTTTTCATTGTTACAAAATTAAAACATAATGTTAAGTTTTTGACAGTCTTATCAAAATAATCGAAGTTAGCTAGAGATACATTCTCACCTAAAACCTATTTCATGAGGTTAACCTTACTATTTATATTTTTCTCGCAGTTTTTAGATGCACAAAAAAATTTTGGAATTGTTCCTGTTAGTAACACCGATACCCCTATTGAGAATGTTACCGTATGTTTTGAACAAGGGAAAATTGAAAACAATAACATGCCTACTTCAATAAACATTAAAGAATTAGACAGCCTCAATATTAATATTTCACCCATATAAAAACATTTAGAATATTTATATCACTTATTACTCTATCCCTAGTAACTAGTACAATTAGTGCGCAAAAATTTTGGACTCAAAAAAATGATTTCCCAAATATTGCAAGAGCACGGGCTGTAAGTTTTTCTATCGGAAATATGGGTTATTTAGGAACTGGAGGATCATCAAGTAGCCCTAGAAATGATTTTTGGGAACAACCCTAGTACAGACACTTGGTCACAAAATCTAGTTTTGGAGGAGGTGGAAGAGTTTATGCTGTAGGGTTTTCGATTGAAAACAAAGGCTATATAGGATTGGGTGTAAGTGGTTCTAATTCTAAAAATGATTTTTGGGAATATGATGTTCAAAATAATACATGGACGCAAAAAACAAACTTCTCAGCTCAAGGCAAAGTTAGTTCTGTCGGATTTTCTATTGCCGATAAACGTTATGCAGGCACAGGGAGTCTCACAACAACAATTGGTAATAAAGCTAACGAATCCTAGGAATATAATCCTTCAAACGATGAGCATGTTAATATTGCTCCGTTCTCAGCCAGAGTTTATTTTTTAGGTATAAAGAGACTAGGAGATAATAACTTATAAAGCACTCTTAAACTGCTCTAAAAACCTTACATCATTCTCACTCAATAAACGAATATCACTAATCTGATGCAATAACATTGCTATTCTATCGATACCCACACCAAATGCAAATCCTGAATACTCAGTAGGATCAATTTTACAATTTTCTAATACATTTGGATCTACCATACCGCATCCACCAATTTCTAACCAACCAGTACCTTTAGTTATTTTGTGATCTGTCTCTGTCTCTAATCCCCAATACACATCAATTTCTGCACTTGGCTCTGTGAATGGAAAATAGGATGGTCGAAGACGAATCTTACTTTTTCCGAATAGTTCTGTAGTGAAGTATTGTAGTGTTTGTTTTAAATCTGCAAAACTCACGTCCTTGTCAATATATAAGCCCTCTACTTGATGAAAGAAACAATGTGAACGTGCAGATATCGCTTCATTACGAAACACACGACCAGGTGAGATGGTGCGTATTGGTGGTTTGTTATTTTCCATGTATCGCACCTGTACAGAACTGGTATGCGTACGCAATAAAATGTCTTCGGGATCTGTTTGAATAAAAAAGGTATCCTGCATATCACGAGCGGGATGATATTCTGGCAAGTTTAAGGCTGTAAAGTTATGCCAATCATCTTCAATTTCTGGACCTTCACTAACATTAAAACCTATACGAGAAAAAATATCGATAATCTGATTTTTAACTAATGATACTGGGTGACGTGCACCGATAGAAATAGGCTCTCCTGGACGAGACAGATCGCCATACATCCCTTTGGTTTCTTCCTTACTTTCTAGTTCTTCTTTTAAGGCGTTGACTTTTGCTTCGGCAGTATTCTTTAAATCATTTACGATTTGTCCAAACTCTTTTCTCTTTTCATTTGCAACATTCTTCATTTCTGAAAAATACTGTCTTGATAAACCTTTAGATCCTAAAAATTTTATGCGAAAAGCCTCAACCTCTTCTTTAGATTGTGCTTTAAATGCTTCAGCTTCTGCTATGAGTTCTTTTATTTTATCTATCATGACTGTTACTGAATTAAAAATCAGTGCTTAAAAATGAATGGCAAATTTATGAATTTAATCGCGATTTGCGTTAACGATGGAAGCATTTGTTGAAGCTCCTCGCAGAGAGCGACTGCTGAGAGCGTGGCCCTTGAGGTAACGCCCACTAATAAAATTAAACTATAAATTCAGATTCTATAAAATAGTTAACAATAGCATCTTTCATCAGGACGCTTTGCTCTCCTGCTTTTAATGGTGGTAATTCTTCTTTAACTTTATAATGAGGCCAACCTTCTTCATCTGCAAAATCAAATTCGTAATAGCCATAAGGTGCAAGCAACTTACAAATGGCAATATGCATCAAATCGAGTTTGTGATCTTTTTTAAATTTTCGGTCCAATTGACCTAATTCTTGTACCCCTATTAAATAGATTATCGCATCCAAATCTAAAGGATCGCCATCTGCAAAGGTTGCCGAAAGCTTCTTTACCACTAAATCCCATCGCTGTTTTAATTGCTCATCTCTTGCCATAATCGTCTTTTCTGCACTGCAGACCTTAATTTTAATTAATTAAGTACAAAGTTAATAAACTATAAGGTCTATAAAACCGTTATTATTTTAAAATGAGAAAATTTATGTACGTTTGTTAAAACTCACTATAGCTATGGCAATCATTGATATTATATTAGGAGCACTCTTACTTTTTGGACTTATACGAGGCGTTATGAAAGGGCTTTTTGTAGAAGTTGCGTCTCTTGTTGCTCTTATTGCTGGTGTTTATGGCGCAATACACTTTAGTGATTTTGCTGCAGAATTTTTAGATAGCAAACTTGATTGGGAAGAAAAATACATTAACATTGTTGCTTTTGCTGTTACTTTTATCATCATCGTTTTGGTTATCGCTCTCGCTGGAAAAGCATTAACTAAATTAGCAGATTTTGCTGCTCTTGGCATTTTAAATAAGCTTGTAGGTGGTGTTTTTGGTGCTCTCAAATTTGGGTTAATACTTAGTATTCTACTTATTGTTTTTGATAACATGAATAATACAATCCCGTTTGCAGATGAAACTGATTTAGAGGATTCAATTCTTTACAAACCGGTTAAGGGTTTAGCACCATTAATTTTTCCGAGTATTTTAAACAAGGGGAAAGACGATCCTGATGATAACTCTAATGGTAATTCTGAAGCATAAAAAAACTGCCTATTTGCATAGACAGTTCGAAATATGTTCTTTTAATTTATAACTTAATCTAAATCTAATTTAAAAACTTCATTTAGGTGTTCTGCACTTTCCATAGAAACTTTTAAATCTTTGATAACCAATTCGCTAAACACAGTAAAGTTGTTATAAATTAATCTTCAAGAATGATTTTATTCAAATAATTTAGCATATCCAAATTTATTGCGTTCCAATCCCTGTAGGCCTACAACGCCATAAATAAAAAGGCAATACTATTATAATTTTTATTAATGCTTATCATTAAATATATAAATATTTATAAATGATATATGTTTTATATCTTTGTTAACGAATCTTCAAATAAACGTTTTTTATTTATCATTAATAAAAAACAAAATTATGAAAATAACTAAAATCACATTTGTTCTATTTTTAATCTCTTTAATGTTCTCATGCAGCCAAGATGATAATACTTCAAATCAGGAAAATAATGATTCACTTTCAAGAAACAGTAAAATTAGAATTAAAGCACTAGACTTAGAATATTTAGGTGTTGAGCACAATAGAGTATTAGATAATTATTTTCAGGGTGTTGTCCAGAATAACATTAAGTTGAATGAAACTAAACAGTTTGCATACAACACTATTAGTCAATCTGTTAATATTTATGAAACAAGCATCCAAGATTCAAATTTAATTCTAGTTCTGGTAGATAGATATATGGATACATCTCTTGATTTTTCAAATAGCTTTTATAGAAATTTTGAAATTGAAGCTGAAATTAGTTCGAATTTGCAAACATATTTAGATGAGTTACACTCTTATGTTTATAATGAGAATGAAACGATTTCAGAAACTCTGAGTAATATAAATAATTTGGAGCGATCTGCTGAATCAGATTTAAATCTTAATAACAAAGATCTTGCTATTCTATTTAGTGGAACTAATATTGCCAAGCATTCTCTAAAATATTGGGATATTAACTTAATTAATTGGAATAGACATGGTAGCGCTATGCAAAGAGGGTTCTGGGATGATATAAGAGATGTAGCTGGAGCTGATGTAGCTGGAGCTGTTGGAGGAGCTGTTTATGCTGCGGTAGTAAATGTTATACCGGGGCCTGGACAAGCTGCATATGGCGCTGCGATAATAGGCGGTGCTGCCGCCGGTTCAGCAACTGCTGCAACTATTAAAATTTGGGATGCTATATGGGACTAATCAAAAAGAAACATCTCACGATATTTATAGTTTTCTTAATTTCTATCGTTATACACTTATTCATTAGTTTTGTAGCAAAAAGTATTTTTGGATTGGATATTTTAATACCTCTCATAGTATCAGGAGTTTTATGTGTATTTCTTTATAAATTTCCAAAGAAAATCTAGTTACAAGTTTGCTATAAATATACATTATAAGAAGGCTATACATTAAAGCCTTCTTATAATGTATATTAATCTAAATCCAATTTAAAGACTTCATTTAAATGCTCTGCACTTTCCATAGAGACTTTTAAATCTTTGATGACACCATCATGAAGATCATAAACCCAGCCATGAATTTGAAGACCAGAATTGTCTTTCCATTTTTGTTGTACAATAGATGTTTTAGCGAGATCATAAACTTGAGCTTTTACATTTAATTCAACCAAACGATCAAAGCGAAGTTTTTCTGATTCGATTTTCTTTAGCTCGCTTAAGTTGTCTTTGTAAACTTCTTTAATATTTCTTACCCATTTATTAATAAGACCAAGTGATTTATTCTGCATAGCAGCTTGCACACCTCCACAACCATAGTGACCACAAACAATAACATGTTGTACTTTTAAATGATTAACTGCGTAGTCTAAAACACTCAACATATTCATATCTGTATGCACGACCATATTAGCAATATTCCTGTGTACAAATAATTCACCAGGATGTGTACCCGTAATTTCATTTGCAGGCACACGACTGTCTGCACAACCAATCCATAATACTGGTGGCTTTTGTCCCTTAGACAAGTTTTCAAAGTAATCTTTGTCTTTAGAAGTCATTTCTTCTACCCATGCTTTATTGTTGCTGAGTAGCTTGTTGTAATACGTATTTGGCATATTATATATTTTTTAGTCTGTGTCTTTTATATTTTGTTTGATCCAAGATAGGCATTCTTTAAATGATTTAAAAATATGGGCTTCTGAAATAAAATCTGGTATAATATCAATGCGCTCCATCATGTAGCGTGGTTGCTTTAATAAATTTACAAATAATACATCAACACCTTTAGCCTTTAACTCTTGCAGCATGTCTTCCATAGCATACAATCCTGATTGATCCATATACTGCATTCTACCTAATCTTAATATCACAGTTGTCGCAGTATCTGGAATTTGCAAGGTAAGATTTTGAAAATCTGATGTAGATCCAAAGAACAATGGGCCTTTCAAGTGCTTAATAAAGACCTCTTCTTGTAATTTCTGAGGAAAATCTGCTTCGTCATCCCAAGATTCTTCTTTTAATGGTTTAACGTCAGATCGCTCTGCTGTTAAATCTCCAATTTTTTTCATGAACATTAGCGATGCAATAATTAATCCAATACCTACAGCATATATTAAATCCCAGAATGTTGATAGTAATAATACTACGAGCATAATTACAACTTCAGAACTAAATTTAATAGGTCCGAATTTAATATCTCTTGGTAAAAATGGAATCGCTTTTAGACCTTTATAATCCATAACTCCAATACCTACAGTAATCAATATCCCTGCTAATACTGCTGCTGGAATCATAGAAGCAATTGGTCCTAATCCTAATAAAATGATAAGCAACATGACACCTGCAATCATACCAGATAACTTGGTTTTTCCACCAGCGTTTATATTAACAACCGTTCTAATAGTTGCACCAGCTCCAGGAATTCCACCAAACAAAGCTGCTATACTATTACCAATACCTTGGCCTACTAATTCTTTATTAGGATTGTGTTTGGTCTTGGTCATATTATCGGCGACGACACTAGTTAAAAGCGAATCAATTGCGCCCAACAATGCTAATGTTAAGGCTGTAAAAATATAAGGTGTAATACTACTTAGGCTAAAACCAGTAAACATGTCTAACTGTGGCATCGGTATACCTGAGGGGATTTCCTCAATGGGTATGTAATTTAACTTAAAACCAACTGCTATCCCAGACATGATGACCAGTGCAACAAGTGAACTCGGAATTTTAGTTGTAATTTTTTTAAACCCGAAGACTATAAAAATAGTACCAAAGGCTAGCGCAAACTCTAACCAGTTAATGTTTGTAATTGCTCTAGGTAGTGCTTTTAAGGCTCCCAAAGCTCCTGAAGCATTTTTAGCAGCTAGGGTTTTAGATTCTTGTAAAATATCCTCAGGTGTAATAACGCTCGCTCTATCGATAGTGACCTTAAAATCTTCAAGTACCAAGATACCCTCTCCTGCTTCTTCTTTTAAGATATTTTCTAACATGACCTCTTCTGCCTGTGGTTTAAACGTGTCAACATATATCATATCCTCTTTAGGGTAATATCCTAATGATGGTAGAATTTGAGTTATAATAATAATAAGTCCAATAGCAGTCATAAAACCAGAGACAACAGGATAAGGAATATATCTTATATACTTACCTAAACCAATAGCTCCTAGACCTATTTGCATGATTCCTGCTAATAAAAAGACCGTGAGTATAGCAGGTAATGCTTTTTCTACGCTACCGTCGTTAGCAGCAATAATTCCAGCAATAACGATCATACTTACTGCAGTCATTGGTGCAGTAGGACCAGAAATTTGAGTTGGCGTACCCCCAAATAATGCTGCGAAAAAACTTATGAAAATCGCACCATACAAACCTGCCTGAGGTCCTAGCCCTGAAGACACACCAAAAGCTAAAGCCAAAGGTAATGCTACAATTCCTGCGGTAATACCTCCAAAAGCATCGCCCTTGATATTTGAAAACAAATTTTTCATGAAATGGTTATTTATTAACTTTAGTGTTCCAAGGTAACTTATTTTTTAAACTATTAAGAATTGATACTTTAACTTTATTTACGAAGTAACAAAATTGTATCTGTATGCAATCTTAAAAAACGATTTCAAATAAAACAACTAGAATCTATAAAACCAAAAACCTCCACCACATAATTGTTATGTGATGGAGGTTTTTAAAATAACGCCCTTTTTTAAAAATGTATCCTAAGCTATCGTTTTCTCTTTAATCTGTTGTTTGACTTGCTCATTAGTATTGTAATTATCTATATTATTTTTTAGACCTAGATTATCCAACGAGACATTACCCGCACCATCTAACGTATTATTACCTGTAGCTACCAAAACAACTCCATTGTAATTGTTATAAACAAAACGCGTAATGTTATCTCTAAAGAACTTAAATCGTTTATGCGTTCGCTCTCCTAAAATAATCATATCTGGTTGAGAGGTATTAATGCAGCATTCTATTTCATTTTTAACATTTCCAAAAGCAAAAGCAGTTTTAATATGCACATCCGTTTGTTTCGAAATTGGTGCCACAAACTTTTTGATTTTTTTATCAGTCTTATTACAAACATCACTAATCACGCGAATAGCAGATAACGGATTCTCTGTTTCTATAATTTCTGTTGCCTTTTTCACGTAAAAGACCTCAACATCTGCATCCATTTCTTTAGATAAATTAGCAGCATAGATTAAAGTCTGACTTGCAGTTTCTTTTAAATCTGAAAGCACTAGTATTTTGTATTTATTACTTTTCATAACACCACTATTTTGTATTAGTTAATAATCGCTTCAGCAGCCTGTAATTCTTCATTCTTTTGAGTCACTTGCCTTGATGATTCATCTTTCCAAATAAAATTATAAGTGTAGGTTTTAAACACATTTGAATCCTTAGGATCTATAACTTTCAAATACATCCACTCATTATCTAACAACATTTGTAGATGACTATTTTGTCTCAAAATAGACTCTACACGATCTATTGGCGCATGAATAATTGTAGTTAATCTTAAAGGCTGGTGATACATTTCTGTATCTGAAGCTCTAAGAGATTGTAATGGTAATCCCGACTTTATATCACCTCCGTTTCCTTGAACAACTCCAAATTGACCAGTGATATTATGAGTGATTTTTGAACCAGCTCCAAACTTGATATTATCTATTGTACTAAAGTAGTAATGGTTATTGATCCACTGGGTCACGACCATTGGTCCTCCCATAATACCTGCTAATGCATTTCCTTCTGTATCCGATTTCCAATCGTAAGAGTGCAAAAAACAACGTCCATCTGTATTCATTGACGACGTCAAATCTCTAGACCCAACGATAAACGCTGCGTTTTTTGCTAAACCCCATTCTGGTCTCGTATCTCCCCAGTTTACAGATTTCTTAGTCGCTAATGCAACGCTTCCAGAAGTTACATTTAAGCGCTCACTAGTTGCAGTTTCCTGAGCCTTTTGAAGATTTATCTTCAAAATATTCAAACGCGCTTTATGAGTGTCTGGCAGTTGTGCATCAAATAGCACGATCTCATCAGTAGTTGTGTTATGTTCCCCTCCAATAAAAACAGTATCATTTGGGATATCGATGTTATGTTGTATTCTCAATACATCTTTAACTGCAGTTTCATTTGCTAATGCTGCCAATAGTCTTGCATTATGTCTTCCTGGACTTGCAGCACAGGCACCACAATCTAAGCTAGATCCAAACGCATTATTTGCCGTATGACTTCCGTGACCTACAAACAATACAAGAGGTGCAAAACCCTTCCAACCCATTAAGTCAAAACCAGATTTTACAATCGCTACTTTTTCATCTAGCACTATAACTTCAGTATTTTTTTCTCCTCCATTATAAGCAATTTGTGGCTCACAAAAAGACTCATAGTTTCTCGTATTTGTGGCTTTAAGCTTTGAAAAAAATGATGGAGCAAATGAGCGTGCTACCAATGAAAACCCGTAAAATACTCCAGCACCTTCAACGAAACCAAAAGAGGATGGCAGCATATTTTTAAGACGTTTTAAAATCTGTAATTTCGATTTTGAAACTGCTTTTTTATTGACAAAGTCTTGGTCCTTACTAGAAAATTCTTGCTGGGGTATTTCTGTGATTTTATAGGGTGACCCAACTATTGGCGGACAAGATTTAATGCTAATATCTTCCTGATAGTGTTGGTAATCTGCTGCGATACCAAAAAATCCAGCATAACCAAATGTTTCAATATTACCAGCAGCTTCAACATTACGTCTAATCATTTCAGAACGCGTATCAATACAAAATACCATTTGCGCATCTGGTGTCTTCTTTTTATCTTCGGAAATTGGAGCACTCAATCCATTAGTCTTCAAATCTGAAACTAATTTATTTTGAAACGTAGCTTCCCAAGCCTTTAACCAAACATGTCTTAATTGATTATCAATACCATCATCATTGGACTCAATATCCATTTCTATAGACATCCCTAAATGGTTGGCAATTGTTAAACGCACTGCTAAATAATCTAGAATATCTATAGGGAATTTTTGTTGCCAAATCGAGTTCGTATCTTTTCTATGTTTGATATAACCTGTCCAACCAGATAATGCTCCTATGTGTGCGCTAAATATTTTATTATAATTCTCAACGTCGTGGGCATTCAAAACTAATTCTAAAGCCTCTGTACTCGTTTTTGGTAAGTTCTTAAAGCTAGCACCTAATGTGTTATCATGTATCGCTAAATCTTTCCAAGCATTGTAAAAGCCTTTCTCTTTATTAGGCATTTGCCATTCTGCAATGCCCTCATCCATAAATAAAGCTAACCACTTTGACATGATAACATCCAATTCTGATTTGCTCGTTTTTACAACTTTACGATCTTCAACCGCCATCGCTTTTAAATAACTTTCAGGAGAACTCAACATGTTTTTACGTTTTAACATTTCGGCTAAAACAGTACTATCAATATCATTCTTATCTAGAGCTTGTCCATAAATAGCAGCTTGTGGATATGATTTTGACTTTAAAAAGCGTCCTGCATCTTTAACTGCTTCTTCAAAACTTAGTTTCTCGTAACCAGATAACGGGTTTGAAGTCACAAAAGAATATAATGGCCATGTCGTGCCAATTCGCTTAGAAGCTGCATCTAAACTTATTAAAATTTGTTCTTGCTTAGTCATGACTTACTTAGTTTTAAAAGAAACAATAGATTTACTTACAGGCTGAGACATATTCATAAGCTTCACATAAAGCCAAGGTATTGTTCTATATCTACCTGATAACATGACATAAAATGCTATTAAAAATACAATCCCGAAAACGATGTGTGTGATGGTTAATGGAATAGCAACATGTGACATTGGCATATCATGCATTAATACGGTTACACCGTTAAATACAAGTGCATAAACCCCTATCCCAACAATAATTAAAAGCGGTGTGAGTAGCAATTTCTGAGATACCGATAGCGCTTTTTGATTTAGCACATTGTACACAACTTGTCCAACAGTTATGGCAACTATGAATGTTAAGAAGAGACCACTATCCAACGTTATCCCTTTTCCTGTAATGTATCCAAAAAGAATACCTCCTAATACTGCTGCTATAATAATGACGATAGTTTGCACTGGTTTAATCACCATATTCTCTGGCTTTTTAGGTAGTGCATTTTGAATGCCCTCACCTGCCGAAAGAAATAAATAGGCCTTATAAAAACCGTGAAGTATTAAGTGTGTAATAGCAGCTGTGAAAAATCCAAGTCCGCATTGCATCACCATAAAACTCATTTGAGCAATCGTAGAACACGCTAGTTTTTGCTTCACGTTAACTTGTAATAATTTACTAAACTGTGCTATAATAGCAGTGACCCCTCCTATAATAAAGATGAGTAACAATACGTTTGCTGTAAATAGTAAAGGTGCAAATATAGTCAACAGTATACCTGCTCCATTTACAAATCCTGCATGCATAAGTGCAGATGCTGGCGTTGGCGATGTCATGGCAGACAACAACCATCTGTGAAAAGGAAAGATTGCAGATTGTATAATTGCAGAAACAATAATACAAAGTGCTGCTACTGTACTTACCCACTGTGGCGTAGTATCTAAGCTAGCTAAAATCCCATCTACAGTATAAGATCCTGAGCTATATGCTAAAACACCAACTGCTAGTGCTAAAAATAATGTCCCAGCTATATAATTATATCGTGCAAATTTTGAAGCATGTTGTGCTTCTTTCCATTCTGAATCAATACCAATTAATCGCGCCATTATTAACCCCATTACTAACCAGAAAGTGACTAAAAGAATAATGTTATTAGCGATGACGAATAGCATTACAAATAATGAGAACGCTAGACATAGAATTAGAAATTTTGGTTTCTTTTTGAACCCCTTCATATAGTTTGAGGCATACATCTGAACAACACTACTAAAGAAAGTAACCACGGTCCATATAACAATACTAAAACCGTTGATTTGAAATAAGTCTTCATAATTCCAAGTTGGGAAATCTGAATAATAGTAGATTAACGTGGCTACATTGCCAAAAAACAAAAGCCAAGTTAACGGAATAAGAATACGCGACAAAAGCGTTTTCGTATTTAATTCTTCTAAATGATTTGTTGGTGTCATGAATAAAAATCGTTGATGTTAGTTTTCTAGTTAATTAGCTAGAGATCAATCACTCTTCGCATGGGGCAAAGTTGTGAAAACTATTTCATTAATTTTTATTTATATATTAAATAGATATCATAAATAATATTTATGATAAAAGAAGCTGTCTAGATGACGGAAAAAAATGGAAATAAAAAAAGGAACCTCTATTAGAGGCCCTTTGTAGTTGCCTAGCATATGGTTAAAGTCTTTTTAACCTTTTTATATCATCGCTGACTACCCAACCGGTTTTACCGTCACTGAGCTTAATTTTACTCCAATTAGAAACCGTATCTATGACTTGCACCTTGGTGCCTTCATGAAGTTTAAATGTTTCTTCACTTCGCAAATTGGGTTCACTTTTAATTTGACTTTCTTGAGCAAAAACAATTGCTGGTTGATTTTTCTGCTCCAAACCATAGCTATTAAATGCAAATGCGAGTGCAATAAAAGCCAGTACTAATGATGATACACTTGTTATAAAGGCTAAACGTTTTTTTCCAGTGCTTTGAGAAAAGTAATACATCAAAAATAGGAGCACAAATAATACAACTAATACAACCGATAGTTTGGCCCAATTATCAAATACCATAGTATTAGTCGCCTTTTTTATCAATCTAGAAAAACCAACCTCTGGAACTATCTCAATGGCATCAATAGTCATGTTTTTAGCAAAAGCAATATTATTTAAGATCTCTTTATCATTAGGTTTTAATAATAAAGCCTTCTCATAATAATAAATACTTGGAGCTACGTTATTCAATTTATAATGCGCATTGGCGATGTTGTAATATAACTCTGCAGAATGTTCTTCTTGTTCCAAAACAGAGGTATACTTCTTTAGAGCTTCTGTATAATCACCATTAGTATACAAGGTATTAGCTTGGTCAAATACAGTTGTATTTTGAGCAAATGACACTGTGCCAAATAGAAACATAAGTATGTAAACTATAAATTTCATCTCTATTGGATCTCTTTATCTATTATTGAAATTGTTGATGCTGATTTTTCATAATCCTGTTGCATTTCTACAGTGGTAATTGGAGTATACCTCGCTAATTCACAATGCTCCAAAATGCTAATAAATTCTTTTACTGCAGGTTCGTTAACTTGTCGCTCAATAAGAATTTCTTCTATTTTTTCTTTGCTGAAATCACTCGTTTCAATTTGTAATTTCGCTTTCAGATAATTGTGTAATGCTTTTTCAAGAGCGATATAGAATGCTTCTTTATGACCTAACGCTTTTTTAGCTTCACCTAAATACTTTTTAGCCAGCTTATCTGCTTTTCTTATTTTATTTCCGAAGACATCTGCATTACGTTTTTCTTTTTCTCTGCGGTATACAAGCGCTAAGGGAATCAATAAAAATGGCGATAATAAGGAACTCCAAAACGCAGTAGTTTTAAAAAAGTTATTAGAGGCTATTGGCTTTAAATTTGCCTGAATTTTTATAAATGCAAATTGATCATTATTTAGAGTCGCTTCCGTTTGATCTGCATTAGCGGTAGCTAAATTATCATCACCCGCTGAGGTATTAATTGGACCTTCAATCACATCAATAATAATCTCTCCAGACGATACACGTTTATACGTTTCAGTCGTAAGGTCAAAATATGAAAATGAAATACTTGGTATTGGATACTTCCCTTTAAACTGTGGAACAATTGTATAAGCATCTGCAATTGAACCTTGCATACCTCCTGAATAGGTTCTTATCGCTTCATTATGCTCAGGCTCATAAACCTCTAAAGAACTTGGTAATGTTAGTTTTGGTAATTGAAATAATTTCAGGTTTCCTTTCCCTGTTACTTCTACTGTAGCTCGTAAAGATTCTGAAGCATTTAACTCAGATTTTGAAGTCATAACATTAAACTTAAAATCACCAACTGCTCCTGTAAAATCATCTGGCTTTCCTTCTTCTGGTAATGGTTTAACGTTGATTATTCTGCTACCTGCAGAAACCGTTCGATTCGTTTGTGCCATGTGCATACCACCAAAAATATCTCTTCGGTTAGTTGGCACCTCAACAGTAATATCGAGTTTTAAAGGCTCTATCTCTAGTTTGCCCGATTTTTGTGGGTAGAGCACCGTTTTACGAAGCACAACATACCGATAATCTTCTCCTTTGTATTTTCCATTTTGAATTCTTAAACCCTTAGTATCTATCTTTTGACTCCAAAAGTCGTTATATCTAGGATTTTCTAATTCTCTCCAATTACTTACGCCTGTATTTGGCGATACATAAAGTTTGTAAACCACAGTAATCCCTTCATTAAGATAAGGATCACCTTTAGAAATCTCAGCAACTAAATGAATATTCTCTGAGGCCACTCCTTCAACATTATAAGGGTCGTTTGGTCTTTTTACCGATTTAACTACTTGAACGTTTACCGGTTTTGTTTTATAAGTTACTCCTGTAATTTCAATACTTGCACTTTTAATGGTAAAGCGCCCTTGCTTTATAGGCTGCAAAAAATAACTATATGTTTTTTTATAAGAATGTGCACCATTTAGCCAAGAATTACTCACTGATGTGTTTGGTCCTCCTATGACTTGAAAGTGCTCAAAATTTGGAGCTTCAAAATTATCTCCATCCTTATTCATTATAAAATCAATACGTAAGCGTTCATTTTGACCTAATTTGGTCTTGCTTACTTTAGCTTCAAATTTAACCTGTGCAAATGTCATACTCGATGCGAGTACAACAAACAATATAGATATGTGCTTTATGAGTTTCATCTCAATTTTTTATTCTTAACTATTAAGACTTAACGTTAACTTTTAATACGTTAGATACCATCGTCGTTTTTATTTTTTTCATTGGAATCCCCAATCCGTCATTTTGACCCTCTGTGTTTGCTACTTCTGATACAATCTCTAATTTTAAAGGGACCATACTGTAATTACCAATTTTATTAGCATTTAATATATCTTTTCTTAACACAACCATTCGGTATGATTTCCCTTTGTATGTGGCATTCTCAATTTTAAGGTTCTCCAATTTTATAGTTTCAAAATTAAAACCTTCATAAGTCGGTTTTTTTGTTACTTTCCAACCTGAGATTCCAATACTTGGAGAAACATAAAGACGGTATTCTATATTTAATTCTCCATCTACAGAGACTTGAGTTTTTGAAGCATCAGCAATTAAATGAATGTCTTGATTTAAGTCTATAGTTACAGACTCCATTTTAGCCTTGTTCTCTAATTCCTTTTGCTCTTGAGCAAACCCAAGACCAACAATTAAACATGTTACAAGTATCCAAAAATATTTTATACTTTTCATATTTATTTACATATAATATTAAAAGTTAAATGCTATATCTAAAAACTACCAGTCTTTCTCTGTTTTTACCTTAGCGCCTTTTTGTTTTTCGGCATTCATTTTTTGTTGAACCTTCTGCTCTTGATTATTCATAGCTTCTAACAAATTCTTAATTTGCTGCGGTGACAACTGTCCAGGTTGTGGTTTAGGTTGACCTTCTTCTTTTTTATCATCTTTCTTATCACCTTCTCCTTTATCTTTTTCATCTTTAGGTTTCCCATCTTCATCCTTATCGTCTTCACCTTCTTTTTTGTCATTATCACCTTCGTCTTTAGGATCGTCTTTTTTCTCGTCTTCCTTTTTATCCTCGTCCTTGTCTTCGTTTTCTTTATCCTCGTCCTTTTTCTCTTCCTCTTTATCTTGATCTTGCTTTTGTTGCTCTGCACATTCTTTTGCTATGGCAAGATTGTATCGTGTTTCATCATCGGTTGGATCATTACGTAATGCATCTTTGTAAGCTTCAACAGCTTCTTTGCATAACTCTTCTTTCATTAACACATTACCGATATTGTGGTAAGCCTTATGCTTTTCAATTTTTGTAGTTGCACTTTTTGCAGCTTCTGTATGACGATATAGCGCTTCTTCATAATTCCCTTTTTCGTAGTATGTATTTCCTAGATTATAAGATCCTGCAACTACAGATGGCGCTTGAGATATTGCTTTCCTGTAGGCCATCTCTGCATTGATATAATTATCTGCATCAGTGAGTTCATTGCCTTCGTAGACATAATTCTTAGCAGTTTCTAGTGCTAATTGTTGTTCTTTTTCTTTGGCTTTGTCTTGTGCAAAAGACAGTCCAAAAATTAGAATGAATATATATGTAATGTATGCTTTCATAAATTTACTTTAACGTCAATTAAACCGTAGTAAAACGTTTAGCAATATAGGAAACTAGTAAACTCTATATAGTTAAAGAATTTATAAAATATTAGATGGATTGGTGTTGGTTAATAATATGTAATTCACATAATAATTTGGCTTTCTCAACACTTACCATAATTACAGAGTACGGAAAAACCGTAATTTAAAACCGTTTTTCAACTCAAATTTAACAGTTGTTTTAACAGTTTTTGCGTAATGGAAACTCTACATTTATAATACCTAGTTAATAATTTCCCTCATCTACAAAGTTTATTTGATTAATAGCAAATCATCAAATATTAACTTAAACTATTTTATAC